>NZ_DOEM01000010.1:0-71613 GCF_003533255.1 Pediococcus sp. | reverse complement strand
AAAGATTTTCGGAACGAAAATCATCATTACTAGGCGGAATAGTGGGCACGACTTGGTGCCGCAAGCCACGTCCCCAAGCTCGGCCTTTATCTAAGGAAACCCGCTAAGATAAACGACACTACTGAGCCCATTTGCTTTCAGACTAAGTCTAATCTTTGCGATCAACACACTGATATAATAATTTTGATACTTTCAACCTTTAGATCCTCAAAAAACACGTAAACTTAAATTGAAAAATGGAAATGAATATTAAAGTTGCACTTCATTGTGAGATGTGTTTGAATGGACTGCGAGGTAATTAGTTTTGCTTTACGTAAGCTAATTTCATGAAAGTATGAAAACTTGATATAGTATAACAAGTTCATTTGTAGTAAACTTATTTTTGATTTGCACTGCCCGAGTTTTTGCTCGGGTTAATTTTATTTTTGTAGAGGAGCATTATAAAATGTGGCGTTATCTAAAACGGCTCTTGATTGGAAAACCGCTTAAGACTTTGGACGAGGGTGGACAATCATTAACAAAGTTTAGAGCCTTAGCTTTATTGTCATCAGATGCTTTGTCATCTATCGCTTACGGAACTGAACAAATTCTTTCCGTTTTGTTGGTTCTTTCGGCGGCAGCGACTTGGTATGCATTACCGGTTGCAGGAATTGTGTTGGTTCTGCTATTCGCGATTACGATTTCATACCGGCAGATCATCAATGCCTATCCATCAGGTGGTGGGGCATATGTTGTGGCCAGCACCAACTGGGGACAATCTGCTGGATTAGTAGCTGGAGGATCTTTATTAGTTGATTACATGCTAACCGTTGCTGTTAGTGTGACTTCAGGAACCGAAGCCATTACTTCGGCAATTCCAAGTTTGCATGCCTATGCGGTGCCCATCGCAATTTTGATTGTAATCGGAATTATGGCACTTAATTTACGTGGCCTACGTGATTCAGCCTCGTTTTTAACTTTCCCGGTATAC
This sequence comes from Pediococcus sp., assembly GCF_003533255.1. Lineage (NCBI taxonomy): Bacteria > Bacillati > Bacillota > Bacilli > Lactobacillales > Lactobacillaceae > Pediococcus > Pediococcus sp. The sequence goes on along the minus strand of NZ_DOEM01000010.1, from coordinate 70,643 downwards.
CTGTTCATCATTATGATCACAATTATGATTGGGGTAGGCTTTTTCAATATTATTACCGGACGAGTAGTTGCCCACGCTGCGGCCAGTGTTGGATCGGCCGTACCAGGGATGACAGTTGTCCTTTTCTTAAAGGCATTGTCATCAGGTTCCTCATCCTTAACTGGGGTTGAAGCAATTAGTAATGCGGTTCCTAACTTCAAGCGACCACGAAGAAAAAATGCGGCCAACACATTAGCTATTATGGCGTTAATTTTGGCTGTCTTCTTTGCCGGAATTACCTTTCTAAGTTATGCTGGTGGAATTTTACCAAACGCTAATCAAACTGTCCTTTCTCAAATTGGGGAAAGCGTGTTTGGTCACGGTTTATTATTCTACTTATTGCAGTTATCAACAGCTTTGATTTTAGCTGTGGCCGCAAATACTGGATTTTCGGCCTTTCCGATGTTGGCTTACAATTTGGCCAAAGATAAATATATGCCCCATGCCTATATGGATCGGGGAGATCGTTTAGGCTATTCAAACGGTATTATTTCTTTAGCGGTCGGAGCGATTGTTTTAATTATCATTTTCCATGGTCAAACTAGTCTCTTAATTCCATTATATGCCGTCGGAGTTTTCGTCCCATTTACACTTTCACAATCAGGGATGATCATTCATTGGTTCCGTGAGCGAACCGGACACTGGTTATTAAAGTCATCAGCTAATTTACTTGGTGCGGCTTTATCATTTGGTCTGGTTATCTGCTTGTTCTTCTTACATTTTGGCAATGTTTGGCCATATCTAATTGTTATGCCAGCTCTTTTACGTTTGTTTTATAAAATTCATCAACACTACGTTAAAGTGGCTAAGCAGCTCAGAATTGCGGCTAAAGGAAAAGTTCAGCTGCATGACTATGATGGATCAACAGTCATTGTGTTAGTCAGCAACGTAACGAGAGTGACAGCAGGAGCCATTAATTATGCCCGTTCGATTGGGGACTATGTCATTGCCATGCACGTTTCCTTTGATGCGGATCCCAAAAAAGAGCACAAAACGGCGGTTGAATTCAAGGCAGAGTATCCGGATGTTAGGTTTGTGGATATTCATTCATCCTATCGTTCAATTGCTAATCCAACATTACGTTTTTGTGATGTCATTGCACGTCGCGCGGCAGAAAGAAACTACACCACGACTGTGCTTGTGCCACAATTTGTGCCCCGTCGACCTTGGCAAAATATTTTGCATAACCAAACTGGTTTGCGATTACGAGCAGCGTTGAATTCACGAGAAAATATCATTGTTTCAACGTATCATTACCATTTAAATGAGTAAAAAGCTTATTATTTTAAGTGTGTGAATAAGAGGCCGCGCAAAAATTATGTTTTTGCGCGGCCTCTTTATATTTCTAAAATGTTGGAAAGGCCAGATTTTTCCGCTTAGTTTAGGCTATACCCAGAAACAAACCGAATTTTTTCTCTTTCTTTTGTTTGATTTAAAGTAGTCATGTTATCTTGAATTGAACTTGTGTTACGTTTGTGGGGTTTGTATAATAGTTATAATATCTAGAAAAGAGGTCTAACATGCGATTTGAAATTATTGTAAGTTTATTTGCTACAGCAATTATATCTGCTGTGTTAACACCGTTTGTTAGACGACTCGCTTTTAAAGTTGGCGCTGTGGATGAGCCTTCTGCAAGACGAGTAAACAAGATTCCCATGCCCACGATGGGTGGGTTGGCAATTTTCTTGGCTTTTAATTTTGCAACTTTCTTTTTGTTGCGAGCGCAAATCCCAACCCGACAGTTATGGGGCATCTTTGGCGGCGAATGTATCATCGTGATTACTGGTGTGATTGATGATATTTTTGTGTTAAAACCTTATCAAAAAATGATCGGGATTTCACTTGCGGCAATAGAAGTCTTTGTTTTTGCAAATGTACGAATGACCACGTTGACGATACCATTTTTAGGCACGGTTGGTTTAGGCTGGTTGAGTTTTCCGATTACTTATCTATGGATTGCAGCAATCACGAATGCCATTAATTTAATTGATGGGTTGGATGGTTTGGCTACCGGAGTTTCGATTATTGCTCTATTTACAACTGGGGTAACAGGTTTGTTCTTCTTACCGACGCCAAATATTTACACAGTTGTGATGATTTTTACACTGGTAGCAGCAGAAATTGGCTTTTTGCCTTATAATTTCTTTCCGGCGCGAATTTATTTGGGCGATACTGGGGCTCTATTTATTGGATTTATGATATCCGTTTTCTCATTGTCAGGGTTAAAAAATGCAACGTTTATATCTGTCATTATTCCTGTGATGATTTTAGGTGTGCCAATTACGGATACCGTTTTTGCAATGCTACGACGAATTTTGAATAAACAGTCAATTTCACATGCGGATAAACGTCATTTACACCATCGATTGATGCAAATGGGGTTAACGCATCGGCAAACAGTTTTTGTGATCTATGGTATTTCACTTATTTTTTCATTTATTGCGTTACTTTATCCAATTTCTCCTATTTGGGGCTCTGTTTTGCTCACCATTGGAATTTTAATTGGTCTGGAGCTGTTTGTGGAGGCAATCGGGCTTGTGGGACAGGATCGGCGGCCACTTTTAAACTGGATTCAAAAGATTGTGACTTCGAATACGTCTAAAGAAGCCAGTAATCAACTCGAAACTGAGCGAGAAGAAAAGCAGCGAGTTGCAAAGATTAGAGAAGCACAAAAGCAAGAAAAAGAAAAAAAGGCTAGTTCTGAGTCTCATCAAAAAGATAAGCATTAAAAAATCTGTCCGATTCATATTTGGGCAGATTTTTTAATGCTTATTATCTAAAGGAATTTCATTAAATTGGTTGGCTTGAGATTGAAATGAAATGCGACCATTGAAAAAATCGGTGAGCTTTTTTTCAAAATTTTCAACTTGTGGTGTCGCTACAGGAACCGTAACTTGGACCTTTTCAGTGTATTGTGTATCCTGAATCATTAGTTTATGAACGCTTAACCAGTGTGTGAGTGGATCAAACTGTGAATAATCAATGGTAAGAAGCAAATCGGTTTGTTCAATACGTTCAACTAACCCGATTTCATCTAATAATTGCGAGGTTGAATTACTGTATGCTCGGATCAAACCACCAGCACCTAATTTAATACCACCAAAGTATCTGGTAACGACGACTAAAACGTTGTGCACCTCATTTTTTTGAAGGACTTCTAAAATTGGAACCCCTGCTGTCCCTGAAGGCTCTCCGTCGTCACTTGCCCGTTGAATATGATTATCATTGCCAAGCATGTAAGCAAAGCAATGGTGATTAGCCTTGTGATGGGTTGTTTTGATTTGAGTGAGAAACTGGTTGACGTCTGGTTCGGTTTGAATGCGAAATCCCGTAGCAATGAAGCGTGATTTTTTTATCTCAAGTTCATGAGAGCCGTTTTTTGAAATTGTAATAAAATTACTTGTCATAAAAAATATCACCTTTCTTTTACGTATGTTATTAACTGGGGATGAAAAATGGAAAAATCTGATTTTTATGGTAGTTTAGTACTCATGTCACGAGCAGAGAAAAATACGACGTTTAAACTAAGAAAAATGCCAACCATGCTTGTATCAGAAAAACGAGTGCGTTGCCTACGATGCAATACTTGGTTAGTTAAAGCGCAAGTTGCGCTACCACATGAAGAATTTTATTGTCCCGCCTGTATTCAATTAGGGCGGGTAACTACTTTAGATAATTTCTTCACTTTAGTGGAACCCAATCATTTCAAAAAGTTGGATCACTACTTAACGTGGCAAGGGCAATTAACAACCAGTCAAAAACGCTGTTCAAAAGAAGTTATTCACTCGTTTCAACAAGGTCGAGATCATTTGCTTTGGGCGGTCACTGGAGCCGGAAAAACGGAAATGCTTTTCCCGGGAATCAATGAAGCACTTAAGGATGGTAAAAGAGTTTGTTTGGCATCGCCACGAGTAGATGTTTGCTTAGAACTTTTCCCACGGCTGCAAGCCGCTTTTCAACATGTAGAGATTACGCTTTTGCATGGGCGGCAAACTGAACCCTACCGCTACACACAATTGACAATTGCCACAACCCATCAACTATTAAGATTTTACCATGCTTTTGATGTTTTGATTATTGATGAGGTAGATGCATTTCCCTATGCGCAAAATAAGCAACTGTTATTTGCGACAGCACAAGCTAAGAAGACAACGGGTTCCTGTTTGTTTTTAACAGCTACTCCTGGTGATGAGTTATTAAAAAAGGTTCATCAAAAGCAACTACAAGTTAGCTATTTACCGCGTCGTTTTCATGGCTTTCCACTGCCGGAAATTCAAACAAAGTTAGCCTTAAACTTGTATGGTAAAATCCAAAACAAGAAATTGCCAAGTGCCGTGAAACAGTTTCTTAAACAGTGTGAAGAATCTAAGCGACAATTTCTATTATTTGTTCCGCACATTAGTCATCTAGAGTTTGTGCAAAAGGCAGTCAATCAAGCTTTTCCCAAATTGTACGTGACAACCGTTTTTTCGGCAGACGATCAACGATTAGAAAAAGTGCAATTGATGCGTGATCACGAAGTTAATGGGCTTATTACGACGACTATTTTAGAACGCGGGGTGACTTTCCCGGAAATTGATGTTTGTGTGCTTGGTGCAGATGATGATACTTTTTCTTCAGCTGCTTTGGTTCAAATAGCTGGTCGGGTGGGTCGGAGTCCGAAACGCCCCACAGGTAACGTTTTGTTTATTTGTGCGGGACTATCTCGGTCTGTGAAAAAAGCCATTCAACAAATAAAGTTTGTTAACCACAAGGCAAAGGAGGAAGAAAATGGACTGTCTGCTGTGTCATCGCCAAATACGTGAATCATGGCCGCTAGGTTTTCTGATGTTACCCCAAAAGAAAAGGGTTACAACAACTTGTTCAGATTGCTTAGCGGCCTTTCATAAAATTGATCGGGAGATGAGCTGTGAAGGGTGTGGTCGGCAGCAAAATTCTCGAAAATTATGCCAAGATTGTCTAAAATGGCAAGCTAAAACAACTTATGATTTTTCAAATCGAGCATTATTTCAATATGATGAAGCAATGAAAACGTATATGCACGATTATAAATTCCAAGGTAATTATCAATTACGGCACGTTTTTGATGTCACTTTTTCTCATTTTATTGGCATGCAGACAGAGGTGGACTTTTTAGTGGCTTTACCGATAGATCGCCAAACCTGGCAAACGCGTGGGTTTAATCAAGTGACTGGATTACTTACAGAGCTCTCCACAACGGACCTTCTTGTGATGGATCGTCAAAAGAAGGAAAAAAGACAGTCACAAAAGAAACGACGAGAACGCTTGAAAACTAGTAATCATTTTCAAATTGATGTAGAATGTCCGGAACAGATTAAAAATAAAAGGATTTTGTTACTCGACGACGTTTATACCACAGGACGAACGCTTCGACATGCTGCCGAAACGCTGTATGCGGCGGGATGTCGCAAAGTTGACAGTGTGACGTTATGTCGATAATAAATTTTTTTCGTTTTTATTTGTTAATAATAGCGTTTTCATTTATAATGGAATTAAGCAAGATATTAGAAGAGTGGTCCTTTCAATATCGTGTTTGGGCGAGCACAAATGCTTGCTACTGAAGGGAGAGAAGATTTATGCTTGATTTTAATGTACGTGGCGAAAATATTGAAGTGACAGAAGCAATTAGAAATTATGTGGAAAAACGCATTAGTAAACTAGAAAAATATTTTGATTCTAGTGTGAATGCTAAGGCTCATGTAAATCTAAAGGTTCATCCAGACAAGACAGCCAAGGTTGAAGTTACAATTCCACTTCCATATTTGGTACTGAGAGCTGAAGAAACATCACCTGATCTGTATGCAAGTGTTGATTTGGTCACTGATAAGTTGGAGCGCCAGATCCGCAAATATAAAACAAAAATTAATCGTAAATCTCGTGAAAAGGGATATAAAGGCGTTGAAGTTCCCGGTGCAGATCTTGATGCCGATGATGAAGATACAGATTCATCTGAATCAAAATTTGATATTGTAAGAACAAAACGTGTTTCACTAAAACCAATGGACAGCGAAGAGGCCGTTTTACAAATGGATATGTTGGGACATGATTTCTTTATCTATCAAGATGCTGAATCTGATGCTGTTAACATTGTCTATCGTCGTAATGATGGCCGTTATGGCTTGATTGAATCTGATGATTAGTTAAATAAAATAACCTGTGAACTGAAAAGAAAGTGATCGATTTGAGTGTGATTTCAAATCTGATTTCTTGATTTTCAGTTCTTTTTGTATAGTTAATGCGAGGTTCTTAACTCTTTTGTTTAAAAATAGGCGTAGTAATGTTAAAATGTTATATGGTCTACAAGTTTTTAGAATAACAAATATGTAATTTAAAAAATGAAAAAGTTTAGATTTAAGAGGGGAACTGTTGAATGGCTAATGTATTAAGAAAATGGGTTGAAAGTGATAAACGTGACCAAAGACGTTTGGACCGTTTGGCTAACAAAGTTGAAGCATATAAAGATGAGTACAGTCAATTATCTGATACAGATCTACAAGCAAAAACACCTGCACTTAAAGCACGTTTAAAAAATGGTGAGACTTTAGATGACATCTTACCAGAAGCTTTTGCGGTTGCTCGTGAGGGTGCCAAACGTGTGCTTGGTCTTTTCCCATTCCATGTCCAAATCATGGGTGGTATTGTCTTGCATGAAGGTAATATTGCTGAAATGAAAACTGGTGAAGGAAAAACCTTAACTGCTACAATGCCAGTTTATCTGAACGCTTTGGCTGGTAAAGGTGTTCATGTTGTCACAGTTAATGAATACTTATCTGGCCGTGACGCGACTGAAATGGGTGAGTTATATAACTGGCTCGGTTTGAGCGTGGGCTTAAACATTGCAGAAAAATCACCAGAAGAAAAACGAGCTGCCTATGCGGCTGATATTACGTATTCAACCAATAGTGAAATTGGTTTCGATTATTTACGGGATAACATGGTTGTTTACCAAGAAGATATGGTTCAACGACCATTGAATTTTGCGATCATTGATGAAGTTGATTCCATTTTAATTGATGAAGCCCGAACACCATTGATTATTTCTGGACAATCAGAAAATGGTACTCATATGTATCGTCGTGCGGATCGCTTTGCAAAAACATTGACGGCTGAAAAAGATTACAAGATCGATTGGGAATCAAAATCAATTTCTTTAACTGATAATGGAATTGAAAAGGCTGAAAAGTATTTCAATCTAGAAAACCTTTATGATGTGGATAACGCTTCGTTAACTCATCATTTGGATCAAGCGTTACGTGCTAATTACATCATGTTAAAAGACAAAGATTACGTTGTGCAAGACGGTGAAGCTTTAATTGTTGATCAATTTACAGGACGAGTTATGCAAGGTCGTCGATTCTCTGATGGGCTGCATCAAGCCATTGAAGCCAAGGAAAACGTTGAGATTCAAGAAGAAACCAAGACCATGGCCAATATCACTTATCAAAACTTGTTCCGTATGTATCATAAACTATCAGGGATGACCGGTACTGCTAAAACTGAACAAGAAGAATTTCGTGAAATTTATAACATGGAAGTTATCTCTATTCCAACTAACCGTCCAATGATCAGAGATGATCGTCCTGATCTTCTTTATCCAACCTTGGAAAGTAAATTTAATGCTGTTGTAAATGAGATCAAGCAGTTGCATGCCAAAGGACAACCAATGTTGATAGGTACTGTGGCGGTTGAAACTTCTGAACATTTGTCACATTTGTTGGATGAAGAAAAAATTCCACATGTTGTTTTGAATGCAAAGAACCATGCCAAGGAAGCTGAGATCATTATGAATGCCGGTCAAAAAGGTGCTGTAACGATTGCAACTAATATGGCTGGTCGAGGAACTGATATCAAGTTAGGCCCTGGGGTTAAGGAATTAGGTGGACTGGCCGTAATTGGTACTGAGCGTCATGAGTCACGACGAATTGATAATCAGCTTCGTGGCCGTTCAGGTCGTCAAGGTGATCCAGGTATGTCTCAATTCTATTTATCACTTGAAGATGATTTGATGATTCGTTTTGGTTCCGAACGAATTAAGAATTTATTGCAACGACTTAAAGTTTCTGATGATGATGCGGTGATTCAAAGTCGCATGATTACCAAACAAGTTGAGTCTGCCCAGAAACGAGTCGAAGGTAATAACTACGATTCTCGTAAGAATGTTTTACAGTACGATGATGTGATGCGTGCGCAACGTGAGGTTATTTATGGCGAACGTCAGCGTGTTATCATGGCAAAAACTTCTTTGAAGAATGTCATGGTGCCAATGATTGAGCGGACTGTCAACCAAGTTGTGGATGTGCACACCCAAGGACCTGACAAGAAGAAGTGGGATCTAGAAACTATTTTAGATTTTGCTAAATCGAATATGGTTAATGAAGATAGTATTGGGCTTAGCGATTTTGCAGGTAAAACATCAGAGGAAATTAAGGGATACTTATTGGACAGAGCAAAGGAAATCTATGCTCAAAAAGAAAAGCAGCTCTATGATCCAGCACAAATGTTGGAGTTTGAAAAGGTTGTTATTTTGCGTGTTGTTGATGCCCATTGGACTGAGCATATTGATGCAATGGACCAACTCCGTCAATCAATTGGTTTACGTGGTTATGGTCAATTAAACCCATTAGTTGAATATCAATCTGATGGTTATCGTATGTTTGAAGAAATGGTTTCAGATATTGAATATGATGCAACTCGTCTGTTCTTGAAGTCAGAGATTCGTCAAAATATCCAACGATAATTTGGTTCAGAAAGAAAGGTTGGCATCAAAACACTATGTTTTGGCCAATCTTTTTTTAAGGTTAAATTTAAGGAGCTAAAAAAATGGAATTAAGTGAAGCAAAAAAGCAAATTAATCAAATGAAACAAGAAGTCGCTGACTTTAGGGGGTCGCTTTGACTTCGATAAACTAAGTGAAAGTATTTCTATCAATGAGGCCAAGATGGTAGAACCCAATTTTTGGAATGATCAAGCAAAAGCACAGAAGTTAATTGACGAAACGAATATCTTAAAGCAAAAATATGATCAGTTTCATGATCTTCAATCACAAGTAGAAAACTTAGAAGTAACTGAAGAACTTCTTGAACTTGAAGCCGATCCTGACATGCAAGCAGAATTTGAGAATTCATTTACGAGTACACAAAAAGCTTTAAGGGAATATCGACTGGGCCTTCTTTTAAATGGTAAGTATGATGCTAATAACGCTATTCTTGAAATTCACCCCGGAGCCGGGGGAACAGAATCTCAAGACTGGGGATCAATGCTTTTAAGAATGTACACAAGATGGGCAGAACAACACAATTTTACTGTTTCAATTGAAGATTATCAGGCTGGTGACGTTGCCGGACTGAACAGTGTGAGTGTGGTCATTGCTGGCCATAATGCTTATGGTTATTTACGATCTGAAAAGGGTGTGCACCGGCTCGTACGAATTTCTCCCTTCGATGCGGCGGGTAGACGGCACACTTCATTTGCATCCGTGGATGTTATGCCAGAACTGGATGATTCTGTCGAAGTTGATATAAAACCGGATGACTTGCGAGTTGATGTTTATCGTTCAAGTGGTGCTGGTGGGCAACATGTTAACAAAACTTCCTCAGCCGTACGGATTACGCATTTACCGACCGGTATTGTGGTGGCTAGTCAAGCCCAACGTTCACAATTGCAAAATCGACAAACAGCGATGGCTATGTTGCGTGCTAAATTGTATGAACGTGAAGAACAGAAAAAAGCAGAGCAGAAAGCTGCTATTGAAGGTAAACAACTAGAAATTGGTTGGGGATCACAAATTCGGTCGTACGTTTTTCACCCGTATTCCATGGTTAAAGATCATCGAACTAACTACGAAACAGCCAATGTTTCCGGCGTGATGGATGGGGATCTAGATGGGTTCATCGATGCCTATCTTCAATGGAAACTACAACAGGCAAATCCAAAGTAATGTCAGGCAAACAAGTGGAGGCGGGTTTGATGAATAAAAAGATCTTAATTGTCGATGATGAGCCTTCAATTGTTACGTTACTTACGTATAACTTGAACGAGGCTGGCTTTCAAGTTGAAAGCGTCGGATCCGGTTTACAAGCTTTGGCTTGGCTAAGAACCAAGCAAGCTGATTTGATTGTGATGGATTTAATGTTGCCAGGAATTGATGGCTTAGAGGCAATTCGACGCATCCGAGGAACTCAAGAAGAAACACCAATTATTATTTTGACAGCTAAAAATAACGAACTAGATAAAATAATTGGTTTTGAAATTGGTGCGGATGATTATCTGACAAAACCATTTAGTCCTCGAGAACTAGTGGCAAGAATTAAAGCAATTTTACGCCGAACGGAAAATGGTCAAAAAAAGGTTGCGCCGATTGAGACCAGTCAAGAAATTCGGTATTTAGGTAATCTTTCGTTAAATTTAGACCGTTATGAAGTCCAAAAAAACCACCAAAAAGTAGCCTTAACACCTAATGAATACAAATTGCTGGTTTATTTATGGGATCATGCGGATCGGGTTTTAAGTCGCGAACGGATATTAAATGCCGTTTGGGGTTACGATTATGCAGGCCAGACGCGGATGGTGGATATTCACATTAGTCATTTACGCGACAAAATTGAAGATGATCCCAAAAATGCAAAATTAATTTTAACAGTGAGAGGCTTTGGATATGAATTCAATACAAAAAAGACTGCTGAATAGAACGTTACGTTTTTTTCTGACTAGTTTTGTCGGGAACCTGTTGATGGCTTTTTTAGTGTTAAGAGCAGTTCAAAAGGGGCAGCATAGTTTTAGTACAAAAGAAATTAACTATATCTTACTGTTTGCTATTACAATTTTTGTGACTGCTATTGAAGTAGTTGTTTATTGGAGTAATTTGCGCCAGTCGCAAATGCGTCAAGACGCTTTAAACGAAAAACTGCAAGAAGTTTTGAATGGTGAAAAAGCTAGCCAAATTGTGTTACCAAAAGATGATCCGTTTTATGAACTCACGATGACCGTCAACAAAATTGAATCCCATGATCGCCATCAAATCCATAATCTGACGAATCAAGGTAATGAACTAAAAGCCATTGTGAACAATTTACCGGTGGGTGTGTTGGTAATTAATCGGCATCGTGAAGTCCAATTGGCGAACCCGGCTACGGTAGATTTATTGCAGTTGCAAATTAAATCGGATCCGCACCCTTATACAATGGATATCAAACAAAGAGAACTTCAGGCATTGATTGAACGAACTTTTGAGACGAAACGCAGTCATCACCGGACCCTTCACTTGAAACGAGAACCTAATGAAAAAGTGGTTGAGGCAACCGTTGTTTATAATAAACAAGTTCACCATCGTTTTGAGGTGATTGTGTTATTGTATGATATTACTGAGGCTTGGACTGTGGAACAAATGCAGTTGAATTTTGTCAGCAATGCTAGTCATGAGCTAAGGACGCCAATAACCGCCATTTCTGGATTTGCAGAAACTCTGATGAATGGTGCGAAGAATGATCCAGACAAATTGGATGAATTTTTAAGTATTATTCAAAAAGAAAGTCGAAAATTAGTTCGATTGGCTGATGATATTTTATCAATTTCAAGGACGCAATCAGATGATGAACAGTCATTACAAATTTCGGATTGTGAGTTAGCCGCTTTAGGACAGGAAGAAATTGATCTTTTGCATCGTGGGATTCAGCTACACCAGGTCACGGTCTCCAATAAGATTCCTAAGGATGTGACAGTTCAAACTGATTCTCAACAGTTAGGCCAAATCATTAAAAATTTGGTGGCCAATGGTATTCGCTATAATCACCCTCATGGACAAGTTACGTTATCCTATGCAGAGACTAATAATCGCTGGCAACTAATTGTAGAAGATGACGGAATTGGGATCGCAGCTGATGAACAACATAAAGTTTTTGAACGTTTTTATCGAGTCAGTTCCAATAAATCAGGTGAATTAATCAGTGGTACTGGTTTAGGACTGCCAATTGTAGCTGAAAGTGTCAAAAACCTAGGTGGCGAAATTCGCCTCAATTCTGAAGTGGGTAAGGGTTCTAAATTTATTTTAACCTTTCCTAAAACTTGGCATCCAAATACAGAAATATAAAAACATTACTAATATACAGGCACTAAATCATGACAAGGTTCGTGATTTAGTGCCTTTTTTGCGTTTTAATCTTTACACAACCTTTACATGAACAACATGATAGCTAAACACACAGTAGATAAACTCAAGATGTAACGTCGAGAGGAGATGGAATAAATGAAGCGAATTATAGGGGTAATTCTTGCGGTTGGAATATTAGCCGTTGGATTAGTCGGGTGTGGGACTAAGAAGGGACACGCAATCACAATTGTGGGGTCAACAGCCTTACAGCCACTGGTTGAACGAGCTGCTAGTAACTATCAACTCGTAAATTCGAATGTGGCGATTACCGTTCAAGGCGGAGGTTCGGGGACTGGTTTGAGTCAAGTCCAGTCTGGAGCCGTCACAATTGGCAACTCAGATGTTTTTGCAGAAGATCAAGAAGGAATCAAAGCTGCAAAATTAGTCGATCATAAAGTGGCTGTGGTGGGAATTACGCCCATTGTTAATAAAAAAGTCACAGTAAAAAATTTAACCGCTAAGCAACTTCGTCAAATCTTCACAGGTAAAATTACGAATTGGCAACAAGTTGGCGGTAAAAAGCAAAAAATAACAGTAATTAATCGATCTCAAGGAAGCGGCATTCGAAACACCTTTGAAGCAATTGTTCTTGCTGGTAAAACAGCATTGCGCTCCCAGGAACAAGATTCTAACGGCACCGTCCAAAAAATTGTAGCGGCCACTCCTGGAGCTATCAGCTACACGTCATTTTCATATGTCAATGACCAAGTAAAGGCATTGAACCTTAATGGTGTTCAGCCAATTGCAGCAAACGTCATGACGAATGCATGGCCAATTTGGTCTTATGAACACATGTATACCAAGGGAAAACCTGATGTGCAAACCAAACAGTTTTTAAATTATGTCAGATCACCAAAAAATCAAAAAACACTAATTACTGATCTAGGTTATATTTCAATTCATGATATGAAGGTTACTCGAGATTATCACGGGAACCTTCGGCATAAATAGAAAGGAGTGTGAAAAGTTTGGATAAGATCAAACGACAATTAACAAGTTCTTCTAAAGCAACCCGACAAGATCGAATCGGAAAGCTAGTTGCCTTTTTATGTACTTTTTTGATTGGGCTACTTGTTGTTTCCATTTTCTATATGGTAGCTTCCAGGGGGTTAGCGACCTTTTTTAAAGGTCATGTTTCCTTGTGGGACTTTTTAAGTCATCAGAATTGGAATCCTAGTCAAGTTGGCAAGGATGGCACACCAGAAGTGGGTGCTTTACCAATGATCGTAGGTTCCTTTTCTGTGACTGTTTTATCAGCTATTTTAGCCACGCCGTTTGCGGTCTCCATGGCATTGTTTATGACCGAGATTGCGCCAAAGAGAGGACAAAAAGTTCTCCAACCAGTTATTGAACTATTGGTAGGAATTCCCTCTGTTGTTTATGGATTTGTAGGATTAACGATTGTGGTTCCAGTTGTTCGTGCCTTGGGCGGAGGAACTGGATTTGGAATTTTATCTGGGACACTCGTTTTGTTTGTCATGGTGTTACCTACAATCACCTCCATGTACGTCGACAGTTTACGATCGGTGCCCGGTTTTTATCGTGAAGCAGCCTTGGCACTAGGGGCTACGCGTTGGCAATCCATATATAAAGTTATTTTGCGAGCTTCAGTACCCGGATTGTTGACGGCCATAATTTTTGGAATGGCTAGAGCATTTGGTGAAGCTTTAGCCGTCCAAATGGTCATCGGAAATGCTTCATTGTTGCCACACAATTTGATCTCACCTGCTTCAACGTTAACCAGTGTCTTGACAACAGGCATTGGTAACACGGTTATGGGCACACTGCCTAACAATGCGTTGTGGTCGCTTGCCTTAATCTTGTTATTGATGTCGCTAGCATTTAATCTGCTGGTACGTGTGATCGGAAGCAAAGGGAGGTTAACGAAATAATGAATGCAAAAAGAATTGATAAACTGGCCACAGCCGTTATCAGCCTCTTAGTTGGTGTTGTGGTGTTAATTTTATTGTCATTAATTGGATATATTTTGGTAACCGGATTACCGCATATCTCATGGCATTTTTTAACTTCACCTTCCCAAGCTTTTTTAAAGGGTGGCGGAATTGGTGATCAACTATTTAATTCATTTTATTTGTTGGTTCTGACGCTTGTAATTTCATTCCCAATTGCACTTGGGGCGGGTATTTACTTATTTGAATATGCACCTAAAAATTGGGTGACAAATACCATTCGCGTAGCAATTGAAGTTCTTAGTTCCTTACCTTCAGTGGTTGTCGGGTTGTTCGGATTTTTATTGTTTGTGGTTGAATTTAAGCTAGGTTTTTCAATCTTGTCGGGGGCGATTGCATTGACGTTTTTCAACCTGCCGCTTCTAACCCGGAGCATTGAAAACTCCTTAACTGCTGTCCCAAAACTACAACGAGAAGCTGGGTTGGCGTTAGGATTTTCACGATGGCAAACAGTATTAGGGGTAATTTTTCCTGAAGCATTGCCGGGAATTTTGACGGCCGTAATTTTAAGTGCGGGTCGAATTTTTGGTGAAGCGGCCGCGTTAATTTACACAGCAGGTCAAAGTGCCCCAATTTTAAATTTTGCCAACTGGAATCCTTTCAGTCCAACTAGTCCTTTGAATCCAATGCGTCCTGCCGAAACACTTGCAGTTCACATTTGGAAAATTAATTCAGAGGGAATTATGCCAGATGCAAGCGCAGTATCGGCCGGGGCATCCGCCGTTTTAATTGTGGTTGTGCTCCTCTTTAATTTTTCGGCGCGCTGGCTAGGCAATCGAATTTATCGAAAAATCACGGCGTCCAAATAAATGAGGTGGTTTAATTGAAAAAATATTCACTAACAGAAAATTATATTCACAAATTTGATCCAAATAAAACCACCATTGGGTTGTCAACCGAGGATTTACAGGTTTTTTATGGTGATTATCATGCCATGTATGATGGCAATTTACAGTTTCCTAAAAATGCGATTACAGCAATGATCGGGGCTTCGGGTTCGGGAAAATCAACTTTTTTACGCTGCTTAAACCGAATGAACGATGATATTGCGACGGTAAAGGGCAAAATTGTGTATCAAGGAATTGATATCAATGCACCAGAAATCAATGTTTATGAAATGCGCAAACATGTGGGAATGGTTTTTCAACGACCCAATCCGTTTGCAAAATCCATCTTTAAAAACATTGCCTATCCGTTGCAAAAGGCGGGAATTAAATCAAAGGTTGAGCTAAAAGAACGGGTGGAAAAAAGTTTACGGCAAGCAGCTTTATGGGAGGAAGTTAAGGATGATTTGAATCGTAGTGCCTTGGCTCTTTCAGGTGGCCAACAGCAACGCCTGTGTATTGCTCGAGCATTAGCTATGAACCCGGATGTGTTGTTGCTGGACGAGCCGGCCAGCGCTCTTGATCCGATTTCAACGGGAAAACTTGAGCAGGCTTTGTTTGAACTAAAAAATCAGTACACGATTATTATGGTGACACACAGTATGCAACAGGCTTCGCGTACTAGTGATTATACGGCTTTTTTCCACATGGGACATGTTCTTGAGTTTGATCGTACAGAACGCATTTTTACCAAACCTCATATTCAAGCAACTGAGGATTATATTTCTGGGAATTTTGGTTAACCGGAACTTTGTAGAAGGAGAAAAACATGGCAAATATAATTACAACTCGCAATGTGCGGCTATATTATGGAGATCATGAGGCGCTGCACGGAATTGACTTAGATTTTCCTAAAAATCAAATTACAGCTTTAATTGGTCCTTCTGGAAGTGGCAAATCGACTTTTCTGAGATGCTTAAATCGAATGAATGATCTTGTAAGTGGCGTAACTATTACTGGTAGTTTAAAATTAGATGGTAAAGATATTTACAGTCCTCAGACCGATGTGGTGGCGTTACGTAAAAAAGTTGGAATGGTATTTCAACAGCCCAACCCATTCCCGTTCTCTGTTTTTGACAATGTGGCATTTGGCCTACGATTAGCTGGCATAAAGGATCATAAGTTAATTCAGGAACGGGTCGAAACGAGTTTGAAACAAGCAGCTGTTTGGGAGGAAGTTAAGGATAATTTAACCGATAATGCCTTATCTTTTTCAGGTGGCCAGCAGCAACGGATTTGTATTGCCCGTGTTTTAGCAGTTCACCCAGAAATTATTTTGATGGATGAGCCCACCAGTGCGTTAGATCCCGTTTCAGCAGGAAAAATTGAAGAATTATTGTTGGACATTCAGGACAAATTTACCGTTGCCATTGTGACGCACAATATGCAACAGGCTTCACGAATTTCAGATCAAACGGCATTTTTCCTTGATGGAAAATTAGTGGAAACGGGTTCGACCAAACAATTATTTATGGCACCAAAGCAAGAAGCAACCAGTGATTATTTGAATGGAAAATTTGGCTAGACGGAGGTTATGAAGATGCGCGGAATTTTTGAAGATGAACTCAAAAAATTGCATGGAAAATTTACTGAAATGGGAATTAATGTTAGTGAGGCCATTTATCGGGCTTCAAAATCATTTATTGATCATGACAAATTACTTGCGCAACAGGTTATTGATCATGATGAACAGATTAATGAGGAAGAGATCAAATTGGAAGACCAAGCCTTAATGTTAATTGCATTACAACAGCCAGTGGCAACAGATTTTCGGCGGATTATCATTGTTTTAAAGGCGAGTTCTGATTTGGAACGCATTGGTGATCATGCGGTAGGGATCGCTAGAGAATCCATTCAGTTAAGAGGTGAACACCGGATTGAGGAAATTGAAAACGAAATTGGCGAAATGACCAATAATGTGCGTTCGATGTTAGAGGAAGTTTTGGATGCCTATGTCAAAGAAGATGAGATGGGTGCTAAAAAGATTGCGAGCGCAAATCAAAAAATTGACGAGGACTATGCGGAAGTTCGTGAAAAAACAATTAAAATGATGAAACAGGATTCAAAAGTGATCACAGGAAGTGCAAGTTACTTGATGGTTGCTAGTTATTTAGAACGCATTGGTGATCATATTGGGAATATTGCGGAATGGGTGGTTTACAATGAAACGGGTCATCTTGCAGAATTAACCCCAGATCATCATCCAGAAGAAAAATGAATGATAGACTTGATAGATGAAAGTTTAAGAATCTATCAAGTTTTTTATTTTAGGGGTTAAGTTTGCCAATTTAGCTACACAAGCTGTAGAATATAATTAATTAACAACTTGAGGTGAATAACTTATGAAATCAAATACAAAACGAAAATTTACAAAATCAAATAGTCGAATGGTATCAGGTGTCCTAGGTGGAATCGCAAATTTCTTTGCGATTGATTCTTCAATTGTGCGGGTCGTCTTTGTTATTTTGACATTAATCTCGCATATTTGGCCAGGAATTTTAATCTATGCTTTACTGGCTTGGTTAATGCCAGAAAGTCAAGAACAACGTACCAGCGGTTTTACAGAAAACTTCTTTACTGGTTTTGACCAACCACAACAAAAATCACAATCCCGAAAACGAAAAGTTATTAAAGATGTGCAAGAAGAGGACGATCCAACTTCTAAACATCAAAAATAGGAGGAGGGTGCCTTATGAAGTTTTGGCAAAGAGTAGTTGCCGATGCAATTATTTTTATTGCTTTGGCAGGATTTTATCGAAATAGCGGTAATTTTGTGGTCACCAGTGTCTGGGTTGCCCTTGGTGCTAGTTTAGTTTTAGCTATTTTAAATGCATCAGTCAAACCATTCTTACAGTTGATTTCCTTACCAATCACAATATTGACCCTCGGGCTTTTTAGTATTGTGATTAATGCGGTTATCTTGCAATTAACTTCGGTTCTAGTAGGATCAGCTAGTTTCTATTTTTCATCGTTTGGAATGACTATGTGGATTGCACTGCTGATGTCCATTTTAAATGCGATTATTTCGAATTATTTTATTAATCGATAGTGCGTCATGTCATAAAATCACAGGGGGTTTTATTTTGGCAGATAGTGTGAAGGTAGCAGATCTTGTAAAATCAACAAGACTAGATGTTTATTCCGGAAAAGAATTTTTAACAAAACGGGATATTACAGTTAGTGATATTTCACGACCCGGTTTAGAGTTAACCGGGTATTTTAATTTCTATCCACATGAACGTGTGCAACTGTTTGGGCGTACCGAGATCTCTTATGCAAAAGGCAGTATGACCAGTGAGGAACGTCTTGATGTTTATCAGCGTATGGCCCATGATGACACACCAGCATTTGTTATTTCGCGTGGGTTACCAATTCCAGAAGAGCTAACGACGGCTGCGAAGGCAAAAAATATACCTGTCTTGGGTTCTGCCTTACCTACCTCGCGGTTATTGAGTAATATGACCAATTATCTGGAAGGTAAACTGGCCGAACGGCAATCTGTTCACGGGGAACTGGTTGATATTTATGGACTTGGTGTTCTGATTACTGGAGACTCTGGGGTTGGTAAAAGTGAAACGGCACTGGAACTGGTTAAACGTGGACATCGTCTGATTGCTGACGATCGTGTAGATGTTTATCAGCAAGATGAACAAACGCTGGTGGGCGAAGCACCTAAAATTTTACGTCACCTTTTGGAAATCCGCGGAGTTGGAATTATTGATGTGATGAACTTGTTTGGTGCGGGTGCTGTGCGGACCGAAACGGATATTAACTTGATTGTGCATCTTGAAAACTGGGATGATGATAAGCAATTTGACCGGTTAGGTAATGGACAACAAACACGTAAATTCTTTGATGTCGAAATTCCAAGGATCGCGATTCCTGTTCGTACTGGACGTAACTTGGCAGTTATTATTGAGTCAGCGGCGATGAACTTTAGAGCCAAAAATATGGGTTACGATGCAACTAAGGTTTTTGACGAGAATTTGAACGAGTTAATTAAAGATAATTCGAAGAACAACTAACAGGAGATGACGGGTGTGAAGGTATTTTTAGGGGCACTAAACCCAATTGCATTAAAACTGGGTCCTTTTGAGATTCACTGGTATGGTGTGATTATTGCCAGTGCGGTTGTTATTGCAACATTCTTGGCTGTTCGTGAAGGAAAGAAAAGACAAATCGATCCCGACGATATTTACGATATGATTTTGTGGGCGTTACCTGCCGCTTTAATAGCGGCTCGCGCCTATTATGTAGCCTTTGAGTGGTCTTATTATTCCCAACATCCAAGTCAAATTATTGCTATCTGGGATGGGGGAATCGCCATCTACGGATCTTTAATTGGAGCTGGTTTGGTTGTTTATTTCTTCTGCAAATCCAAATGGATTCCAGTTTGGCTCATGCTTGATGTTGCAGGACCCGTAGTTTTGATGGCTCAAGGAATTGGTCGCTGGGGAAACTTCATGAATCAAGAGGCTTTTGGACGGATCACGTCCCTCCAGTTTTTGCAAAATTTACATATTCCCCATTTTATTGTTCAACAGATGTTCATTAATGGTGCCTATCGTCAACCAACATTTTTGTATGAATCAATCTGGGATATCTTGGGATTTATCCTGTTGATGAGTTTTCGCCATCGAAAACATTTATTTAAGCAAGGTGAAGTTTTTCTTAGTTATGTGATTTGGTATTCATTTGGTCGCTTCTTTATTGAAGGGATGCGGACTGATAGTCTAATGATTGGAAATGTGATTCGGGTGTCGCAGGTCTTGTCAGTGATTTTGTTTGTCGGTGGGCTGACGTTCTGGTTTATTAGAAGGAAAAAGCTGACAAATAATCCTTGGTATTTAGATGGAAATGAATTAAATCCGCAGAAAAGTTGAGTAATCGCTGGGATTGTTAGATAATGGAAAAGTAGAACAAGAAATGATTAATTATAAGGAGTTATATTGATGTCTGAGAAAATTGCGGTATTAGGTGCTGGTTCATGGGGTAGTATTTTGGCCAACCTGTTAACAGAGAACGGTAACGATGTTCGTGTTTGGTCAAATGCACCGGAACAAGTTAAGGAATTAAACGAAAAGCACACTAATGAACACTATGTTCCGGGATTTAAGTATTCGGATAAGTTAGTTGCTTATGATGATCTAGAAGCAGCGCTCGATGGAGTTGCAGTTGTCTTGTTTGTTGTTCCTACTAAAGTGATGCGCTTGGTAGCTAACGAAATGGTCGAAGTTTTAGAAAAAACTGGCAACAAACCAATTATCGTTCATGCTAGCAAGGGATTAGAGCAGGGGACGCACAAACGCCTTTCTCAAGTTTTGGAAGAAGAAATTCCAGAAAAGAATCGTCAAGCTATCGTTGTTTTGTCTGGTCCTAGTCATGCTGAAGAAGTTGCTAAAAAAGATATTACTTTGGTAACAGCTGCAAGCACAGATCAAACAGCAGCACAAAAAATTCAAAAATTATTTATGAATAAGTACTTCAGAGTTTATACGAACGATGACATCATTGGAGTTGAAACGGGAGCAGCCTTAAAGAATATTATTGCTTTAGGTGCTGGTGCCCTTCATGGCTTAGGCTATGGTGATGATGCAAAAGCCGCTTTGATGACTCGTGGATTGGCAGAAATCAGCCGTTTGGGAGTTGCCTTAGGGGCAAAACCTTTGACTTTTATCGGTTTATCTGGAGTTGGTGATTTGATTGTGACGGCCACTAGTGTTCATTCACGTAACTGGCGTGCAGGTAATGAATTAGGTCAAGGAATGCCCTTAAAAGAAGTTATTGATACAATGGGCATGGTTATTGAAGGAATTCCTTCAACGCAAGCAGCTTATGAATTGGCGGCTCAAAACCATATTGACATGCCAATCACCAATGCCATCTATGATGTTTTATATAATGGTAAAGATGTAAAGACCGCCATCGAAGAATTGATGGATCGCGAAGGCAAACCCGAAATTGAGTAAGTAGATTTTAAATAAAGGAGAGTTATTTATGTCAGATAGAGTTAGAAAAGCAATCATTCCAGCTGCTGGATTAGGAACTCGTTTTTTACCAGCTACTAAGGCTTCACCTAAAGAAATGTTGCCAATTGTGGACAAACCAACCATTCAATTTATTGTTGAAGAGGCCCGTAAAGCTGGAATTGAAGACATTTTGATTGTCACTGGTAAGGGTAAACGTGCTATCGAAGATCATTTTGATTCTGTTCCGGAATTGGAAAGCAATTTGAAAGCCAAGCACAAGGATAATCTTTTAAAATTGGTCGAAGAAACGACTGATATTAATTTGTACTTTATCCGTCAGTCACATCCTCGTGGATTAGGTGACGCCGTATTAATGGCGAAGGATTTTGTGGGTGATGAACCATTTGTGGTTATGCTTGGTGATGATTTGATGGAAGATAAGGTCCCATTAACTAAGCAACTCATGAATTCTTACGAGGAAACACATGCTTCAACTTTGGCGGTTATGCAGGTCCCTCATAAAGAAGTTTCAAAGTATGGTGTGATTAAACCTCAAGCTAAAATTAAACCTGATTTATTTAACGTTGAAAGCTTTGTTGAAAAGCCAATCCCTGAAGAAGCACCAAGTGACTATGCCATCATTGGTCGCTATTTGTTGACACCAGAAATTTTTGATATTTTGGAAAATCAAAAACCTGGTAAAGGCAACGAAGTTCAACTTACAGATGCTATCAACGAGCTTAATAAAACACAACGGGTATTTGCTCACGTATTTTCGGGCGACCGGTATGATGTTGGAAATAAGTTTGGTTTCTTAAAGACGAACATTCAATATGGTTTGAAGCATCCCGAAGTAAAAGATGATTTACGCGAATACATCAAGCAGTTAGGTGCTAAACTAACTGCAGAAGATAAAGTTAGCAAAAAATCAAAATAATTAAGAAATCAAAATAGGTCTGAATAGAAACTGGCAATTACCGGAATTCTCTGGAATTGCCAGTTTCGTTATCGCAAGGAGAAACGGACTAACTAATTGTAAGCAAAATGTTAGACATTTTGATAAGAAGATAGTATATTATTATCATTATCAATTGAGAGAAGGGGAAAGTACTTGGCAAAAGAATATGACGTTATTGTAATTGGTGCGGGTCCTGCCGGAATGACAACCGCTTTGTACGCTTCACGTGCTAATTTATCCGTTCTAATGTTAGATCGCGGAATTTATGGCGGTCAGATGAATAATACTGCAGCAATTGAAAACTATACTGGTTTCAAATCCATCTTAGGACCAGATTTGGCTAAAGACATGTATGATAGTTCAATTCAATTTGGAGCGGAATATGCCTACGGGAGTGTTCAGTCAATCGAAGATCATGGGGATGTTAAAATTGTAAAGACGGATACCGACGAATTTACAACGAAGGCAGTTGTGCTCGGAACCGGTTCTGAATATAAGAAACTCGGTGTGACTGGCGAGGATACCTACAGCGGCCGCGGCGTTTCCTATTGTGCGGTATGTGATGGTGCCTTCTTTAAGGGCATGCATTTAATCGTTGTTGGCGGTGGGGATTCTGCTATCGAAGAGGGAATTTATTTAACCCAGTTAGCTTCAAAAGTTACTGTTATTCATCGTCGTGATCAATTACGTGCACAAAAGATCACTCAAGAACGTGCTTTTGCTAACCCTAAAATGGAATTTGTTTGGAATAGCAATGTCACTGAAATCTTGGGTGACGATCAAAAAGTTACTGGTGTTAAAGTTAACAATAATAAGACTGGTGAGGACAGTACGATTGAAGCCTCTGGCGTGTTTATCTACGTGGGTAATCATCCAATGACTGACAACCTGCATAATCTCCCAATCTTAGACGAAAATGGCTGGATTCCAACAGATGATCATATGCAGACGAAAGTTCCCGGTATCTTTGCTGTTGGTGATGTTCGCCAAAAGGATCTTCGCCAAATTGCAACCGCTGTTGGTGAAGGTGGTATCGCTGGACAACAAGTTTTCTCATACATTCAAGATTTAAAAGCTAAAGCTACTGTCAAATAAACAAGTAAAGTTTCGGGAATACTAATTTCTCGAAACTTTTTTTGAGTTAAAAAAGTATCGGAGGAAACCGATATGACTAAAAATTTGCCTATACCAAAGAAAACATTTCAATCAACCAGCTGGTTTGTTGTATACTTAAGGTGTTGAATAAAATACGCCAATATTTGGGGGTAAAAAACGTGAGTTGGAAAGATACCTATCAATCATGGATGGAACGGGTTGATTTAGAACCTGGATTAAAAAAAGAATTAGATCAGTTGGCAGGAGAAGACACTGACTTAGAAGAAGCATTTTATGCACCAATGGAATTTGGAACCGCTGGAATGCGGGGGGTCATGGGTCCCGGAATTAACCGGATGAACATTTATACAGTGCGTCAAGCGACAGAGGGACTTGCAAACTTCATGGATGAGCTGGATGAAAAGACGAAGCAACAGGGCGTTGCCATTAGTTTTGATTCACGTTATCACTCTAAAGAGTTCGCACATGAGGCTGCACACGTTTTGGGTGCTCATCATATTCCTAGTTTTGTGTTTGATGACATGCGACCAACGCCTGAACTATCTTTTACAGTCCGTCATTTGCATACCTATGCTGGAATAATGATTACGGCGAGTCATAATCCAAAGCAATATAATGGTTATAAGATATATGGGCCAGATGGTGGGCAAATGCCACCCGTGGATTCGGATAAAATTACAGCGTATATCCGCAAAGTAACGGACATTTTTGATGTCCCCGTTGCTGACGAGCATGAATTACGTCAAAATGGCTTACTTACCTTGATTGGTGAAAATGTGGATGAGGCATATCTTGCCGAAGTAAAAACCATTACGATTAATCCGGATTTGATTAAAGAGTATGGAGCAGACATGAAGCTGATTTACACACCACTTCATGGAACTGGCAAAGTTTTAGGCAATCGTGCTTTGCAAAATGCGGGATTTAATGATTTTACAATGGTTCCTGAACAGGCAACCGCAGATCCAGAATTTATTACCACCCCATTTCCAAATCCAGAGTTTCCACAGACCTTTGATTTGGCCATTAAACTAGGTAAAAAACAAAATGCTGATTTACTGGTAGCAACGGATCCAGATGCTGATCGATTAGGGGCCGCAGTACGTCGACCAAATGGTGAGTATCAATTACTAACAGGTAACCAGATGGCAGCGTTAATGCTCAATTATATTGTGACTGCACGGCAGGAAAATGGCACATTACCTAAAAATGCAGTGGCAGTAAAGTCCATTGTTTCTAGTGAACTGGCTACCAAAATTGCTGAAGCACATGGGGTTGGCATGGTTAACGTTTTAACTGGATTTAAATTCATCGCTGATCAAATTCAACATTATGAAACGACTCATGAGCATACTTTCGTTTTCGGATTCGAAGAAAGCTATGGGTATTTGGTTAAACCCTTCGTGCGTGATAAGGATGCCATTCAGGGGATTGTGATGTTGGCAGAAATTGCGGCTTACTATCGTAAACAGGGGAAAACCCTTTATGACGGGTTACAAGATCTTTTTGCAAAATATGGTTATTATGCAGAAAAAACGATTTCAAAAGATTTTCCCGGCGTCGATGGTAAGGCAGAGATGGCCAACTTAATGACGAAGTTTCGGGAAGAACGTCCGACTGATTTTGCGGGTCAAGAAGTTACCGCTTTGGAAGACTTTGAAAAACAAGTGACAACGTTTGCGGAGGGCACAACCAGAAAGATTGCTTTACCCGTTTCAAATGTTTTAAAGTATCAACTTAAGGACGGTACTTGGATTGCTATTCGACCATCTGGGACGGAACCCAAAATTAAATTCTATGTGGGTACTGTGGGATCAGACAATGCAATTGCTCAAAAGAAAGTTGCTGATTTTGAAAAGGCAATTGACAAATTTATTGAAGCTTAATTTAAACTTCTTCGGATAAAATTTGACTAGGAGGCCGCTGATGGGAATTCACCAATATATCAAGAGTTTAAGTAATTTAGAGACTTTAGTGCGTGCACCAGGAATTTTTAAATATCAGAAGCATTCAGTTGCTGAGCACTCTTTCAAGGTAACCCAAATTGCCCAATTCTTAGGTGATGTGGAAGAAAATAAAGGAAATAAAGTCAACTGGCAATCACTTTATGAAAAAGCTTTAAACCATGATTATAATGAGCGATTTATTGGTGACATCAAAACACCTGTGAAATATGCGACGCCTAAATTACGATCGATGTTGGCTGATGTCGAGGATTCGCTTTCTGAAAGTTTTGTGAATACTGAAATTCCTAGCGAATTTCGAAGTGCTTATCGGCGGCGTCTTTCTGAAGGTAAGGATGACACTTTGGAAGGTAAAATATTGTCGGTAGCTGATAAAATTGATCTCCTGTATGAATCTTTTGGTGAGATTCAAAAGGGAAATCCGGAAGCAACCTACGAGGAAATTTATAAAGAAAGTTTAAGTACCATTGTAAAGTTTAAAGAGCTAGCATCCGTGCAGTATTTTTTGCATGAAGTTTTACCAGATTTATTGCGGGAAAAGTTTACTGATCAGGCTAAGTTAGGAAAAATTACCCAGCAAATTATCAAGTAAACAAGATGATAGCGAAAGTATGTTCGGTATGGTAAAATTGAATACATTGTTGAAGAGGAAGGCAATCGCTTTCCTTTTTTTGTGAACGAAATGGAGGGTCTTCTCGATGATAGATCGTACTGATAATAATAAGTTTGACTTAGTTTCAAAATATAAACCGACTGGTGATCAGCCAAAGGCAATCCAGCAGTTAGTGGCTGGAATTAATACGGGTGAAAAAGCCCAAATTTTGTTAGGGGCAACTGGGACTGGTAAAACTTTTACCATTTCTAATGTGATTCAACAAGTGAACAAGCCAACACTAGTTTTGTCACACAATAAAACTTTGGCGGGACAACTCTATGGTGAGTTCAAACAATTTTTTCCTAACAATGCTGTGGAATATTTTGTCAGCTATTACGATTATTATCAGCCCGAAGCATATGTACCATCAAGCGATACGTATATTGAAAAAGACTCTTCAATTAATGATGAAATCGATAAACTGCGGCATTCAGCCACTAGCTCATTATTGGAACGGAATGATGTCATTGTGGTGGCGTCCGTTTCTAGTATTTTTGGATTAGGTGACCCAACTGAGTATAAGAACCACACTGTATCATTACGAGTTGGCCAACAAATTGAACGGAATACGTTACTTCGTCAATTGGTTGATATCCAGTTTGAACGTAATGACATTGACTTTCAACGTGGGCGTTTTCGTGTGCATGGGGACGTTGTCGAAATTTTCCCAGCATCACATGATGAAAAAGCGTTAAGAATTGAGTTTTTTGGCGATGGAATCGATCGAATTCGCGAAGTGGACGCCTTAACTGGCGAAGTTGTTGGTGACCGTGAACACGTTGCCATCTTCCCGGCAACCCATTTTATGACAAATGAAGATCAAATGGAAGTTGCCATTCAAGGAATTGAAGCAGAGTTGAAAGATCGTTTACAGGTTTTAGAGTCTGAGGGAAAACTCCTTGAAGCTCAACGTTTAAAACAACGGACAACCTATGATGTTGAAATGATGCGTGAGATGGGTTACACCAGTGGTATTGAAAACTATTCGCGGTTTATGGACGGTCGCAAACCGGGAGAACCCCCATATACGCTGTTGGATTTCTTTCCAAAAGATTTCTTGACGGTGGTTGATGAATCGCATGTGACGATGCCACAAGTCCGTGGGATGTACAATGGTGATAGGGCACGTAAACAACAGTTAATTGATTATGGCTTCCGATTGCCAAGTGCGTTGGATAATCGACCGTTAACACTAAAAGAATTTGAACACCATGTGAATCAGATCGTTTACATGTCTGCTACTCCTGGACCTTATGAAGAAGAGCAAACGAATCATGTGGTTGAACAAATTATTCGACCAACTGGTTTATTGGATCCTGAAATTGAAGTTCGCCCAATTATGGGGCAGATGGATGACCTTGTGGGTGAAATTAATAAACGATCAGAATTAAATGAACGGGTCTTTGTGACCACTTTAACAAAGAAGATGGCAGAAGATTTGACTGACTATCTTAAAGAACTTGGAATCAAGGTTGCTTATCTGCATAGTGATATCAAAACGTTAGAGCGAACGCGGATTATTCGTGATTTACGAACGGGCAAATATGATGTTTTAGTCGGGATTAATTTATTACGTGAGGGGATTGATGTACCGGAAGTGTCGTTAGTGGCTATTTTGGATGCAGATAAGGAAGGCTTTTTGCGGAATACCCGTTCTTTAATTCAGGTTTCTGGACGAGCAGCACGAAATGTTCATGGCCGGGTTATTATGTACGCAGACAGTGTCACGCAATCGATGCAAGAAACCATTGATGAAACTGCCCGCCGTCGGAAAATTCAGGAAGCTTACAACGAAAAACACGATATCACCCCCCATACGATTAAAAAATCGATTCGGGATCTTATTTCGCCAACGAAAACAACTGAAGATACAGGTAAAAAAGATGATTTCTTAGAGACTGATTTCGACGATATGTCTAAGAAAGATCAAAAACAAATGATTGATAATCTTACTGAACAAATGCGTTCCGCGGCCAAAAAATTAGACTTCGAAACGGCAGCTACATTACGTGATACAATAATGGAATTAAAAGCCGAAATAAGTTAGGGGGTATTGATTTGGCAAACGATAAAATTGTCATTCATGGAGCTAGAGCACATAATTTAAAGGATATTGATGTCACAATCCCAAAAAATAAAATGGTTGTGATTACAGGTCTTTCAGGATCAGGAAAAAGTTCTTTGGCATTTGATACTTTGTACGCAGAAGGACAAAGACGCTATGTAGAAAGTTTGTCTGCATATGCACGTCAGTTTTTAGGCCAAATGGATAAACCAGATGTTGATTCAATTGACGGGTTAAGTCCAGCCATTTCGATTGATCAAAAAACAACCTCCAAAAATCCCCGATCAACAGTTGGGACAGTGACTGAAATTAATGACTATCTGCGATTACTATGGGCGCGTGTTGGCCACCCAATTTGTCCAAATGATGGAACTGAAATTACCAGTCAATCCGTAGAACAAATGGTGGATCGTGTTTTGGAATTGCCGGAACGCACAAAACTCCAAATTATGTCACCTATTGTTCGTGCTAAAAAAGGTCAACATAAAAAAATCTTTGAAAAAATTAAGCGTGAAGGTTTTGTCCGGGTCCGTGTGGACGGTGAAATTCATGATATTGAAGAAGAACTTGATTTAAACAAAAGCAAAATGCATACCATCGAGATTGTTATTGATCGGATTGTGATCAAAAAAGGTATTCGGTCTCGTTTGTTTGATTCCTTCGAAGCTGCGTTACGTTTAAGTGGTGGATATGCTACAGCTGACATCATTGATGGAGAACCCCTTTTGTTTTCTGAACATTATTCTTGTCCAATTTGTGGATTTACAGTGGGTGAATTAGAACCTCGTCTATTTTCATTTAATGCGCCATTTGGGGCTTGCCCAGATTGTGATGGCCTAGGAGTTAAATTGGAAGTTGATATGGATTTAGTTGTTCCGGACCCATCTAAGACTTTAAGAGAAGGGGCCTTGGCGCCTTGGAATCCAATTAGTTCTCAATACTATCCAAGTTTGCTTGAACAGGCTTGTGAGGCATTTGGGATTGATATGGATACGCCATTTGAGAAGTTAAGCAGTCAGGATCAAAAAACGGTGTTACATGGTTCAAATGGCAAGCAATTTCACTTTCATTATGAAAATGATTTTGGTGGTGTTCGTGATGTGGATGTGGCATTTGAAGGGGTCATTGAAAATGTTGATCGCCGTTATCGAGAAACAAATAGTGACTTTACCCGGGATGTTATGCGGGGCTACATGCGCGAATTAACTTGTCAGACTTGTCATGGCTATCGATTAAATCGAAAAGCCAGAAGTGTTAAAGTCATGGGCGAACATATTGGTGAAGTTTCGGCGTTGCCAATTGACGATGCCATTAACTTTTTTAACCATGTTGAGTTGTCAGAGCAAGAAAGTTCGATTGCCAAGCCAATTTTAAAAGAAATTCGTGATCGCTTAACCTTCCTCAGAAATGTTGGTCTTGAATATTTAACTTTAAGCCGGGCTTCACGAACTTTGTCTGGTGGTGAGGCACAACGAATTCGTCTTGCAACTCAAATTGGTTCAAATCTTTCTGGTGTTCTGTATATTTTGGATGAGCCGTCAATTGGGCTACATCAACGCGATAATGATCGGTTAATTGGATCGCTTAAAAAGATGCGCGATCTAGGGAATACTTTAATTATTGTTGAACATGACGAAGATACAATGCGAGCGGCTGATTATTTAATCGATATTGGTCCTGGAGCTGGTGATAACGGCGGTAAAGTAATGGCTGCTGGGACACCTGCTGAGGTTGAAAAAGTACCGACTTCTTTGACTGGTCAATATTTGGCAGGAAAGAAGTTTATTCCTGTTCCACTGAAACGGCGTAAAGGAAATGGCAAAAAAATTACAATTAAAGGTGCAGCCGAAAACAACTTAAAGAAAATTAATGTCGATTTTCCGCTGGGAAAGTTTATTGCAGTAACTGGTGTTTCGGGATCTGGTAAATCTACGTTGGTTAATATGATCTTAAAACGTGTTTTGGCACAAAAATTAAATCGTAACTCAGAAAAACCAGGTAAATATCGTTCGGTTGCTGGCGTGAAAAATATTGAAAAGATAATTAATATTGATCAAAGCCCGATTGGGCGGACGCCGCGGAGTAACCCGGCAACTTATACTAGTGTTTTTGATGATATTCGTGGTTTATTTGCCCAAACTAATGAAGCTAAACTACGTGGTTATCATAAGGGACGCTTTAGTTTTAATATCAAGGGTGGCCGTTGTGAAGCTTGTAAAGGTGACGGGATATTAAAGATTGAAATGAATTTCTTACCTGATGTTTATGTTCCATGTGAGGTTTGCAAAGGGAAACGCTATAACTCAGAAACGCTTGAAGTGAAATATAAAGGTAAGAGTATTGCTGATGTTCTGGAAATGACTGTCGAAGAAGCCTTGGACTTCTTTGAACCCATTCCAAAAATTCGGCGTAAATTACAGACCATTGTAGATGTTGGCTTAGGTTATGTGCAATTGGGGCAAGCTGCTACGACACTATCTGGTGGAGAAGCACAGCGAATGAAACTCGCTTCTGAACTGCATAAACAATCTGCAGGAAAAAGCTTTTATATTTTGGATGAACCGACTACTGGTTTGCATACCGATGACATCAAACGATTGCTTGATGTTTTACAGCGATTGGTTGATAAAGGCAATACGGTTCTAGTGATTGAACATAATTTAGATGTCATTAAGACAGCCGATTATCTAATTGATCTTGGTCCAGAAGGCGGGGCCGGTGGCGGTTCAATTGTAGCAACTGGGACTCCAGAGCAGGTGGCAGAAGTTAAAGAAAGCTATACTGGACAGTATTTGAAGCCGGTTTTGGAACGTGATAAGCAACGGACGATGGAAGTGTCAGAAACAAAAACAACTAATTAACTATAAAGGGATGGTGAAAGCAATGAATCGTGAAGATGGCTGGGGATTTGATTGGTCTGAGCTAATTACCGGGATCATTTTCCTGATCGCAGGATACTTTGTTTTTCGTTTAACACAAGTGGCAATTACCAGCTTAGCTATTGTTTTTGGAATTGCCGCGGTTGTCCGTGGTATTACAATCATTGGTGGGTACCGACGTTTAAAAAGAGCAACAGGAACTAAAGCAAACTTAGCACTTGGTTTGGGAATCGTTGATATTTTTATAGGTGCGATCTTTATGTTTGATATACCGAGTGCCATTACCTTCTTGAGTTATTTATTTGCATTTTGGTTTTTTGTTGATGTTGTTGAGCGATTGGTCGTAAGTAATCATCTGAAGATTTTTGGCAATGGTATTTATTGGTTGTCAGTTATAATTGATTTACTTCTTTTAGTAGTGGCGGTTGTACTATTAATTCGGCCGATGCTAACGATCTTGACTTTGAATGCAATTGTTGGTTTTTATCTTGTGATTTTTGGTGTAAATGCAATTATTATTGCATTTGTGCGAAAAAATAAGTGAATTAAAAAAAGTCGAAGCAAATGTGATAAAGTTGCTTCGGCTTTTTTACTAAAATAGAAACAAAGACTGGTTTTACTTAAAATGGCACACCCGGTGTGCTATAATTAGGAATCACGATCGGGGGATTTAAAATGACAGATGAAAAAATGCAATTAGTCATTGTTACTGGAATGAGTGGTGCCGGTAAAACAGTAGCTATGCAAAGTTTTGAAGATTTAGGCTTCTTCTGTGTGGATAATATGCCGCCCGCATTGTTGCCAAAATTCTGGGAACTGGTGAAAGAATCTGGAAAAATCAGTAAAGTAGCATTGGTTATCGATTTAAGATCACGTGCATTTTATGATCAAATTCTGCATATGCTGACTGATGAAAACGAAGGCTCTCCAGCTATTGAGTCCCAAATTTTATTTTTGGATACATCAGATAAAGAATTAGTTTCCCGTTATAAGGAAACTCGGCGTTCACATCCATTAGCAATGGAAGGTCGTGTTGTGGATGGTGTTCGTAAAGAACGGGAGTTATTGGCACCAATTCGTTCAAATGCGCAATACGTCATTGATACAACGACCATGACGCCACGTGAATTACGAGAACAAATTTTTGAAACTTTTGGGACTGAAGGCACAGCTGGAAACTTCCATGTTGAAGTTGTTTCATTTGGTTTTAAATACGGTTTGCCAATTGATGCTGACATCGTGATGGATGTCCGTTTCTTGCCAAATCCCTATTATGATCCAAAATTAAAAAATAAAACTGGTTTGGATAAACCTGTTTATGACTATGTTATGAAGCAACCGGTAACGGAAAAGTTTTATAGCCATTTCATTTCGCTATTGCGTTATGTCATGCCGGGGTATCAAAAAGAAGGCAAATCAACGGTTACGATTGCCATCGGGTGTACCGGTGGGCAACATCGATCAGTTGCCATAGCTCAAAGAATAGCTGATGATCTAACTGCTGATTATACTGTTCATGTTCAACATCGGGATGTGAATAAACGAAAGGAAACTGTGAACCGGTCATGACAAAGAGACAAGCAGCAAAAAACCGTCCTAAGTTTGTGGTGATTGGTGGCGGAACGGGCTTGCCCGTTATACTTAAGAGTTTAAAAAAACAAAATGCTGATATTACTGCGGTGGTTACCGTGGCTGATGATGGGGGGTCATCTGGCGTCATTCGAAATTATGTAAACGTTGTGCCGCCTGGTGATATTCGAAATGTTATTGTGGCCCTTTCTGACTTACCAAAATTGGAATTAGATATTTTTCAGTATCGTTTTAAAAGCAATGATAGCTTTTTGTCAGGCCATGCGATTGGTAACTTGATTATTGCAGCCTTGTCAGAAATGAAGTCTGGTGTTTTTACAGCAGTGCAAGAACTTTCTGAAATGATGAAAGTCGATGGGCACATTTACCCGGCTTCAAACGAACCATTAGTTTTGCATGCTGAATTTACTGATGGGACACAATTAGCAGGTGAGTCAGAAATTACGGCGGCGCACAAAACCATCAAACGGGTTTGGGTTGAGCCAACTTCTTGGAATGCTGACGAAAAGCCACATGCCGTTCAGGAAGCCATTGATGCCATTTTAGATGCTGATGAAATCATTTTAGGCCCCGGCAGTTTGTTTACCAGTATTTTGCCCAATCTTATGATTTCAAATATCGGGGATGCAGTCCTAAAAACTAAAGCTGAAGTTATCTATATTTGCAATATTATGACGCAAAAAGGTGAGACTGATAACTTTACGGATTCTGACCATGTCGCAGTTTTGAACCGCCATTTAGGTCAAAACTTTGTGGATACCGTTTTGGTAAACACGGCAAAAGTGCCTGACGATTATATGGACTATAATCGTTATGATGAATATTCGACACAAGTTCGGCCTGATTTTAAAGGATTACGTGCCCAAAATTGTCGAGTTGTTTCAGATAACTTTTTGTGTTTACGTGATCATGGCGCGTTTCATGATGGGGATCGGGTTGCAGAAGAATTATTAAACGTTGCGGGTAATCCTAAGGCCTGTAATTAAATTTTGTGAAGGGAGGGATTTTCGTGTCTTATGCGAGTGAAGTAAAAAAGGAATTAACGGGGATTAAGGTACATCAACAAAACGCAAAAGCAGAGTTAATGGCGTTGATTCGTATGAATGGATCAATTAATTTGGCCCATCATCAATTAGTTCTGAGCGTTCAAACCGAAAATCCTGCCATTGCGCGCAGAATTTATGCACTGTTAAAGGATTTTTATTCCGTTGAGGGTGAACTAATTGTTCGACGCAAAATGAAATTGAAGAAAAACAATTTGTACATTGTGCGTTTAATGACAAGGTCCCAGGCAATTTTAGAGGATTTGTCAATTTTGGCCGATGGTTATCAAATTAATGAAAAGGTTCCGGATGGTTTATTAACGACGGAAGGCGAAATCCGCTCATATTTACGTGGTGCTTTTTTGGCGGGAGGCTCAGTTAATAACCCAGAGACTAGTCGGTATCATTTGGAAATTTATTCTCTTTACGAAACTCACAATGCCATGATTATGGACTGGATGAACCGTTATGATTTGAATGCTCGAGCGACAGAAAGGCGAAGTGGTTACATTGTTTATCTGAAAGAGGCAGAGCAAATCGCTAATTTCTTGTCTTTAATTGGAGCAACAAATTCAATGCTGAAATTTGAAGACATTCGGATTTTGCGTGACATGCGCAATTCTGTAAATCGACTGGTAAATTGTGAAAATGCCAATTTATCCAAAGTAGCCAATGCATCCAGTAAGCAAATTAACAATATCAGATATATTGATGAGGTTGTTGGTATCAATAGTTTGCCACCCAAACTGCAAGAGGTCGCTGAGGCTAGGTTGGCCAATCAAGAAGTGAGTTTAAAGGAATTAGGAGAATTAATTCCGAGTGGTGCAATTTCTAAGTCAGGTATTAATCATCGATTACGTAAACTCAATGAATATGCAGAAAAATTGCGAGCTTAAACTAAAAAATGGTGTGGATTTTAAAATCCACACCATTTTTGTTTGCTCAGATTACTTTAAATCTGAATTGTTTTGCATAATTGCATCGATCAGACCGTAGTCAACAGCTTCTTGGGCTGTGAAGTAATGATCACGTTCCGTATCGCGATTAATGTTCTTCAAAGGCTGACCAGAATTATCTGCCAAAATTTTGTTCAATTCTTTACGAGTCTTCAAAATTTCAGTTGCTGCAATTTCAATTTCAGTTTGTTGTCCTTGAGCACCACCGGATGGTTGGTGAATCAAAACTTCTGAATGAGGCAATGCGAAACGTTTGCCCTTTGTACCAGAAGAAGCCAGAACACTTGCCATGGATGCTGCCATTCCCATTACAATGGTTTGGACATCGGATTTGATGAACCGCATGGTATCATAAATCGCGAGTCCAGCTGTAACTACACCACCTGGTGAGTTAATGTAAAGATAAATATCTTTATCAGAATCCTGAGCGTCTAGGAATAAAAGCTGGGCAATGATTGAGTTTGCAACATCATCATCAATTGGGCCAGAGAGCATGATGATTCGGTCTTTTAGTAAACGGGAATAAATATCATAAGCACGTTCGCCACGTGATGACTGTTCAATAACTGTTGGAACTAAGTTCATAACTTAGCAACCTCCCTTTAAAATTCATCTTAATTTTATTAGCTCATCGCTAACATGTTTACAGCTTACCGCTATGGTCAAAAAAGGTCAAACAATTTAACTCAACTGAAGAAAAGTTTTTCAACGTAATCGGTTACGCTTCAAAGTCTATAATTTAGCACAAAAATAAGAATTTTGCTACTAGTAAATATTAGGCTAACAGGTAGCACGAAACATGAAATACGGCAGTGGTTACTCATGAAAACTGTATTGATAAATGAGCTGAAATCGAAGTAGATTAAGTATACGAGGGAATTTTTAAAAAATAAATTGAAAAGTTAATTTTTATACACTATAATCAAGTCGTTATAGTACAACATTTATTTAATTGAGTATGTTTGTGTACAAAATAGAATAATGTAAGTGCTATCTTTATTTGAGGTTGATAAATAGGTACATATAAAAAAAGAGGTTAGTGCTATGGCAAAAAGTTCGCGGAAACAACGTGTTGCAAATTATGAGGCAACTACAAAAGAGCATTTTAAGATGTATAAAAAAGGCAAACGCTGGCTAGTGGCTGGCATAGCGGTTCTAAGTTTTGGTACAGGGGTAGTTACTTCGTCTAATGTGCATGCTGATACAAATAATAATGTGATTGAGTCTAGCACGGAAAAAAGTAGTTCATCTAGTGTGACGACTAGCGCCGCAACATCTGAGATAGCAGCTTGATCCGCGGCATCGGATTCAGATAACAGTGGTATGGCAAGGACAGGCGTTTCGTCTGCGGTAACGAATAGTGTGGCGGAAAGTGCGATGTCATCCGGTTCTGTTGCATCCAAAAGTTCAAATACAAGCAATAGCGGCATAGCTTCAAATACTTTAGGTACATCAAGTATGGCATCTCAGAGTTCCGAGGTAGCAAGTGGTGCACCAGTCAGTGAAACGAATGATTCTAGTCAAGCATCAGATGATAGTGTGACACAAAGTAGCAGTAGATTAGGTGCAGAAAGTGCGTCATCGGAAGCAAGTGACCTCACAAATGAGTCAACAGGTAGTGCTGATACGCCAACAACTGATACCACCATCACTGCGGATCAGCAGAAAGCTATTAATAATTTAATTGCTTTAGGAAAAGACAACGGGATTGATTTGTCAAATATAAGTGAATCTAGTTTGCTGGCCGCTGCTTGGGATACTAAAACGAATACGGTAAATTCATACTATACTGATATGTTACCGTTACAGCCAGATTTTGTACTGGCTGCTCTTAAAGGTATGGATGAATCAAACAATTTAAATGCTGTTCAACATACCGGATATGCAGTTAATCCATACAATTATACTGACAAATCTGCAGTAACGGTTGATATTGGTCAAGGAACCATTACAGTAAATAAGTTAAATGGCGTCTCAAGTACAGATGAACAATATACTAGCTTAGCAAATGATGATACGATTACCATTAGTGATTTTTCAGAGATTACTTCGGCAATGGTTAGCAATATTACACAAACTGATGAAAAAATTGTTTTTACTTTAACTAACGAGGGGTTAAACCTGCTCACTAGTGGTAATTTTAGTGCGATTTTGGCTTTTCAGATGGTTAGTGCTGATAATACCGCCGGTTATGTTGAGGTCTTTGGTGTGACTGCACCGATATCAGTGGGCGTTACTGGTATTGCTGATACAGCGAAGAATACTGAAGGCATTGAGGAGACTGGTACAATTGGAACAAATCAACTTTATTATGCAGTTGAGACAGCCTTGGCTAACGACAATCTCCCACAAGATGATAAGTGGAGTAGCAAAACTGGTTCAATTTTATTGCCTAATGGTACTTTAGCTGTTAATTTAAAAGAATTGTCAGGTTTTCAAATTGATTTGACTAAAAATAAATTGATTCCAACAAACTCGATTCCAATTAGTAGTGAATTTTGGACAATTTCTCAGAATAGTGATGGCGACTATATTGCAACATTTACGGGTACTTTTTATAACAATCCGAATCCCGTTAAACCAAGTGAAGCTAATAATTGGCATTTTGGTTATACTCCGGTAGCAGCTGTAGGCATCAGTTATACAGGTGTACCGGCAACCGTAACTGTTCATTATGAAGATGAAAATGGTGTTGCAGTTGCAACTGATGAAGTGTTAACTCAAGGGACTGTATATGGAACCTACAAAGCAGATGCACCAACAATTCCGGGCTATGAAATTGATACGGATACGCCAACTTCTGGAGAGATTACTGACCCTAATCAAGTAGTCACTATTAAGTATATTGCAGATGCACAAACGAGTTATGTGCAGTACGTTGATGACGACAATAATGATGTGCAAGTTGGCGCATTGGTTCCTATTAATGGAACTACTAATGAAACTGTCAATTGGAATACGAGTGACAGTATACCGTCAGGTTATCAACTAGCCGAAAATCAAGTGGCAAATGGTACTTATACTTTTGGCGCAAGTGACAACGCAAATGTGGTAGTTCATTTAGTTCATGTGCATACGATAAGTAATGAAAAGAATACAACTGATACGGTAACTTACGCGGGGATTGATGGGGTGAGTCTCACTAGTAATTCAGTCACAATTCAGTGGACATCTGATACTGACGAGGTAACAAAGGACGTTGTTTGGACAAGTGATGCAAGTACTACAACAATTCAAACCCCTATAATTTCTGGATATTCTCCTGATAAGTCACAGGTAGTCTTTACAAATGTAACTGAAAAAGATGGAGAGCCAGCTAATCAAACGCAGGAAGTTATATATACCGCAACCAATCATGGTTACACAGTGACACCGGTTGATCCAACAGGTAAGCCGATTACAGGGACCACACCTAGTCAAGAAACAGGTGTCACTGGACAACCAGTGACAGTGCCAGATGTACCCGGATATCAGGTAACAGCAATACCTATAATTCCGGATGCTGATTCAGAAGTGAAAGTTGTGTATGTACCTATTTCAAAAAAAATTACACAACATAAAGGTAACAAGCCAAGCTCAAATTTCATTAAGCATTCTTCTACCAAAGCTAACGTAGCGAAAAAACTTGCAGAATCTAGAACGCTTAGCCAAGAAAAAGTGGAACGAACTGCAAAGGTTAAAAGAACCGGTAAAAGTAATAGTGAAACTTCTATTTTGCCTCAAACAGGTGAAAAAGAAACAAATATTTTTGTTCTTATAGGTTATGAACTTCTTATTCTACTTGGCCTTTTTGGGACTTTAGGAAAGCAACGTAAACAGCATAATTTAAAATAGTATTTTTTGAATCTTGGTTCTAAATAATAATCGCTCCATAGGTGATTGGAAATGTCATCTATGGAGCGATTATTTTATCAGTGTCGTTCATTGTTATTCTTGTACCACAATTGGTTTCAGTTGACTTATTATAGTTAGTGTTAAATAATAGATTGAATTATGAACACCCTTTCAATGGTGAAACAGTGCTTGTTTTACAGAATCAATCTAATTTCAGGGTACAAAAAAATGCGCCATGCGGGAGTCGAACCCGCGTTTCGAGAACCGGAATCTCACGTGCGATCCACTACACTAACGGCGCAAATTACCTTTTAATTTTACTGTATTAATATTAAAAACACAAGTTTATTTAATCGAGGTGATTAGTTTGGCGCTTCAACAAGGCCTTCATCAGCAACAAAAACAAGTTCAACGGTTAGCAATGACGCAAACTTTACAACAATCAATCCAGATTCTGCAATACAACGTTGAAGAATTACAAAACTTTTTAAACCAGAAGGCACTTGAGAATCCATTAATCACTGTGACGACTAATCACGATGATTATATGAATAGTTCACGACAAAATTCTTCAAGCCAATCAGTTGATGAAAATTACATGAATCAAATTCCAGATGATACACGTCAGTCACTTTTTGAATATTTATTGGATCAAGTGCATTTAACGATGCGTGACACACCCTTACGTAATTTAGTTTTGTTCTTAATAGAATCCATTGATAATAATGGTTATCTAAAAATGCCAATCGAAGAGGCGATGGAAAAAACTGGGGCTAATAAAGTGGACATTGTCGATGCTGTTACGTTGATTCAACAGCTAGATCCTCCAGGTGTTGGTGCAAAGAATCTTCAAGAATGTTTGCTACTGCAAGCAGAGAATGATGACTGGGCACCAAAGGCGGCAGTAGAAATTCTAAGAGATAACTTTGACGAACTCGCCAATCGAAAATGGCAGGCAATAGCTAAAGAGCAGAATGTGACGCTGGAGGAGATTCAAACTGTATTTGATTACGTGCGCACACTGACTCCTAAACCGGGTGCTTTATTTAATTCGGAAGGTTCGCAATATATTTTTCCGGATCTAATTGTAAAAAATGAAGCAGGAAAGTTAAGCATTTATACATCAAGAGCAGCAAAACCCAAAGTTCATTTTCAAAAAAAATATTTTCAGCAAATGTTGCAACGTAAGGACGACGAAGTAACAGATTATGTAAAAGAAAAGAAACGAGAATTTGACTGGATATCTCGTAGTTTGGATCAACGAGAGAGTACTATTC
Source organism: Pediococcus sp. (assembly GCF_003533255.1). Taxonomy (NCBI): domain Bacteria; kingdom Bacillati; phylum Bacillota; class Bacilli; order Lactobacillales; family Lactobacillaceae; genus Pediococcus; species Pediococcus sp. The sequence goes on along the minus strand of NZ_DOEM01000010.1, from coordinate 31,278 downwards.
TCCGGGTGGGAAAAGTATTACTGGAATATCAACAAGATTTTTTCCTTGAAAAAACCAAAGAATTGCGTCCACTGTTATTACAGGATGTTGCGTTGAAACTGGGGTTACATGAATCCACAATTAGTCGTTCAGTCAACGGGAAATATTTACAAACTCGTTTTGGAACTTTTGAATTAAAGTCATTCTTTAGTAGTGCGGTTGCAAAGACAGATGCATCTCCAGAAGGGTTATCAGTAGATTCCGTTAAGAGACTGCTTCAGAAGTTTATCCATGAGGAAAATAAAAGCAAACCACTGTCAGATGCAAAAATTGTTAAGAAACTTGCAGAAAAAAATATTGAAGTTTCAAGAAGAACGGTAGCTAAATATCGGGAAAGCTTGAACATTGCATCCTCTTCAACACGTAAACGTTATGAATAGTGTTAATTAAGGACCGACAGCGAATTTTTCTAGGCTTTGAGTTGCAATAGTGGCTGTCTCCTGATATAATTCAATATGTAAGTAAGGGGTATACAACTGAAGTAGTTCAGGTCTGTATGCCATTTATTTTGAATCTGTCGGGTCACTAAATGACGCATGTGGACGTCAAACGTCCCGACTGGGAGCAATGATCATGCAAAACGAGTTGAAATGGCTGGAAGCCATCGCACCAGATATGGTAGATGTGTTTTTGAAGCGTTTTTCGGTTCTACGGACGATCGCTTTAATGGCTCCCATTGGCAGACGAGGCTTATCGGTTCATCTTAATATGAGCGAACGTGGGTTAAGAACTCATACTGATATGCTTAGACAGTTGGACTTGATACAGTCGTCACCCGCCGGAATGACATTAACTAGGGAAGGCCGTTTAGTTTTAGACGGTTTGAACGATATGGTTAATGATATGCTTGGTTTACAGCAGTCAGAAAGAGACCTAGCAATGTTACTAAACATTGATCGTTGTTTTATTGTTTCTGGAGATTGTGATGCCCAAGACAGGGTGTTTGATAGTTTGGGAGGAATTCTAAACGATACACTTGCAAAAATCTTGCCAGAGGGTAATAATGTAATAGTGGTTATGGGTGGTAACACAATGGCACAAGTTGCTAAAGAGTTTTCACCAGAATTATCCACAAAACGCCAACTCACATTTGTTCCTGGGCGTGGTGGTATGGGACAATCACTTGCGATGCAAGCTAATACAGTTTGTGCAATTATGGCGGAACGGACACATGGTGAGAGCCAGTCAATGTATCTGCCAGAGAAGTTGAGTGAAAAAAGTTACCAGCCGTTGCTAGAAGAACCAAGTGTTCAGTTAGTTCTTCAATTAATTGAGCAAAGTAACGTTGTGATTCATGGCATTGGACGAGCCGACGAGATGGCTGAGAGACGAGAGGTTGATCCAACCATTCTCCAACTTCTCGAGCAAAAGAAAGCAGTCGGAGAAGCCTTTGGTTGTTTTTACAATCAGCAAGGTGACATCGTCTATCGGGTACCTCGAATTGGGTTACAATTAGAGCGTATCAATTCAATCGATCATGTTTTTGCGGTTGCAGGTGGGCATACAAAAGCGCAAGCAATTCGTTCTTACATGAATTTAGCACCACATCAGACATGTTTGATGACTGATGAAGGTGCAGCAAACTTGATTTTAAAAAAGTAATATTTGTTTACAAATATCACTTTTTAAAATAAAAAAATTATTTTTTTACTTTCCTAAAGGAGGAAATCTTAGTATGACTGTAAAGATTGGTATTAATGGTTTTGGACGTATCGGTCGTTTAGCTTTCCGTCGTATTTATGAATTAGGCGCAAAGTCAAATGATATCGAAGTTGTGGCTATCAATGATTTGACAAGTCCAGCAATGTTGGCACACTTATTGAAGTATGACTCAACACATGGTACTTTCCCTGGTGAGGTTAGCGCAACAGAAGACTCCATCATCGTTGATGGCAAGAAATACCGTGTTTACGCAGAACCTAAAGCACAAGATATTCCATGGGTTAAGGCTGACGGTGTTGACTTTGTTCTTGAATGTACAGGTTTCTATACATCAAAGGCAAAATCACAAGCTCATTTGGATGCTGGCGCAAAACGTGTTCTGATTTCTGCTCCTGCTGGTAACGACCTTAAGACTGTTGTTTACAACGTTAATGATGACGTTTTGACTGCAGATGACAAGATTGTTTCTGCTGGTTCATGTACAACAAACTGTTTAGCACCTATGGCTTACTTCTTAAACCAAGAATTTGGTATTGAAGTAGGTACTATGACAACAATCCATGCTTACACAAGTACACAAATGTTACTTGATGGCCCAGTTCGTGGTGGAAACTTACGTGCTGCTCGTGCTGCTGGTGTTAACACAATTCCTCATTCAACTGGTGCTGCAAAGGCTATTGGTCTTGTAATCCCAGAATTGAATGGTAAATTACAAGGACATGCACAACGTGTTGGTGTTGTTGATGGTTCATTGACAGAATTAGTATCTATCTTAGGTAAGAACGTTACTGCTGACGAAGTTAATGCTGCAATCAAGAAACATACTGAAAACAACGAATCATTTGGTTACAACGAAGACGAAATCGTATCTAGTGATGTTATCGGAACTACATTCGGTTCAATCTTTGACCCAACACAAACTGAAGTTACAACCGCTGGAGACAAACAATTAGTTAAAACTGTTGCTTGGTACGACAACGAATATGGCTTCACTTGCCAAATGGTACGTACTTTATTGAAGTTTGCTACTCTCTAGGATTAAATTAATCTTTAAGTTTGCAGATTTCAAAACCGTCTAACGGTTTAAGGCGGAGGGAGGCAAACTTCCTCCGCCTTTTTTAATTTAAAAATACATGAAATTTCTTAAACAGGAGGAATTAACTTTGGCTAAATTAACAGTTTCAGATTTAGACGTTAACGACAAAAAAGTTTTAATGCGTGTTGATTTTAACGTCCCTGTAAAAGACGGTGTAATTGGTGATGATAACCGTGTTGTGGCTGCATTACCAACCATCAAATATATTATTGAACATAATGGTAAAGCTATCTTGTTCTCACATCTTGGCCGTGTAAAGACTGAAGATGACAAGAAGGCTTTAACAATGCGTCCAGTTGCACAACGTTTGTCAGATCTTTTGGGCAAACCTGTAACTTTTGTACCAGCAACTCATGGCAAACAATTAGAAGATGCCATTGCTGATATGAAAGATGGCGATGTTCTTTTGTTTGAAAACACTCGTTTTGAAGATCTTGACGGCAAGAAGGAAAGCGGCAATGATGCTAAGTTAGGTCAATACTGGGCTTCACTTGGTGACGAGTTTGTAAATGATGCTTTTGGTACAGCTCATCGTTCACATGCATCCAACGTTGGTATTTCAACAGCTATGAAAGCTGCTGGTAAACCAGTTGCAGCTGGTTTCTTAATGGAAAAGGAAATTAAATTCTTAGGAAACGCTGTTGATAATCCAAAGCATCCATTCGTTGCTATTTTGGGTGGTGCTAAGGTTTCTGACAAGATTGGTGTTATTGATCACTTACTTGATAAAGCTGATAAAGTTATTATCGGTGGTGGTATGACATATACCTTCTATGCAGCTAAGGGACTTAAAATTGGTAATTCACTTGTTGAAAAAGACAAGATTGATTTAGCAAAACAAATTTTGGCTAAAGCTGGTGACAAGATTGTGCTTCCTACAGACAATGTTGTTGCTGAAAAGTTTGATAACGATGTGCCAAACAAAGTCGTTGAGGGAGATATTCCTGATGGCTACATGGCTCTTGATATCGGACCTAAATCAATCAAGGCATTTGAAGATGTTTTGAAAGATGCTAAAACAGTTGTTTGGAATGGCCCAATGGGTGTATTCGAAATGAGTAACTATGCTAAAGGAACTCTTGAAGTTGGTAAGTTCTTAGGCACATTATCTGACGCAACTACAATTGTTGGTGGTGGTGATTCAACTGCTGCTGTTAAACAACTTGGTGTTGGCGACAAGTTAACTCATATTTCTACTGGTGGTGGTGCTTCCCTTGAGTACCTTGAAGGAAAAACATTACCAGGAATTGCAGCTATTTCAGATAAATAGGCAAATAGTGAGCTTGAAAACCAATTCAGGCTCTTTGCCGTGAAATGACTGAGATTTGTTATCAATGAAAGGAAGTATTATTGTGCGTACACCAATTATTGCTGGAAACTGGAAAATGAATAAGAACCCTAAGGAAACAACCGAATTTGTCAACGCTGTTAAAGCAGATTTACCTGCAAGCGACAAAGTTGAATCAGTTATCGGTGCTCCTGCAGTTGATTTACAAGCTTTATTAGATGCCGCTAAAGGCTCTAACCTAAAAGTTGCTGCTGAAAACAGTTATTTTGAAGACGAAGGTGCTTTTACTGGTGAGACTTCACCTAAAGTTCTTTCTGAAATGGGCGTTGATTATGTAATTATCGGCCATTCAGAACGTCGTCAATATTTCAAGGAAACTGACGAAGACATCAACAAAAAAGCTAAAGCAATCTTTGCTAACAACATGTTACCAATCATTTGCTGTGGTGAAACTTTAGAACAACGTGAAGCTGGCCAAACAAATGACTGGGTTTCAGGCCAAATCACAAACGCTCTTAAGGGCTTATCTGCAGACCAAGTGGCATCACTTGTAATTGCTTACGAACCAATCTGGGCTATTGGAACTGGTAAAACAGCTTCAAGTGATCAAGCACAAGAAGTTTGTCACGTACTTCGTGAAACTGTTGCTAAGTTATATGACCAAACAACCGCTTCTAAAGTTCGTATCCAATACGGTGGTAGTGTAAAACCTGCTAACGTGAAGGAATTAATGGGCAAAGAAGACATCGATGGTGGATTAGTCGGTGGTGCAAGTCTAGTTCCTGACTCATTCTTGGAATTAGTTAACTTTAATGCTTAATTTTAGAGCAGTTTTGTAATACAATTGATCTGTAACAGAATTTACTAAATTTAGTGAGGAGAAATTACAATATGTCACTTATTACTGATATTTATGCACGTCAGGTTTTAGATTCACGTGGTAACCCAACTGTTGAAGTTGAATTATATACAGAAGATGGCGGCTTTGGCCGTGGAATCGTTCCTTCTGGTGCTTCAACTGGTGAACATGAAGCTGTTGAACTTCGTGATGGCGACAAGAGCAAGTTCATGGGCCAAGGCGTAACCAAGGCTGTGGAAAATGTTAACAAGTTAATTGCTAAGGAAATCGTTGGTTATGAAGTAACTGACCAATTAGCAATTGACCAAGCTATGATCAAGCTTGATGGTACACCAAACAAGGCTAAATTGGGTGCTAACGCAATCCTTGGTGTTTCTTTGGCTGCTGCACGTGCTGCTGCTGATGAACTCCAAATTCCTTTGTATAACTACTTAGGTGGATTCAATGCACACGTTTTACCAACACCAATGTTGAACGTTATCAACGGTGGAAAACATGCAAACAATGATGTTGACTTCCAAGAATTCATGATCATGCCTGTTGGTGCACCAACAATTACAGAAGCAATTCGTTGGTCATCAGAAACATTCCACAACTTAAAGAACTTGTTAAACGAACAAGGATACTCTACAGCTGTTGGTGATGAAGGTGGATTTGCTCCTGACTTGAAGAACAATGAGGAACCATTCGAAATCCTTGTTGAAGCTATCAAGCGTGCTGGTTACAAACCAGGTAAGGATATTGCAATTGCCTTTGACTGTGCTGCATCAGAATTCTACAATACTGAAACAAAGAAGTATGACTTAAAGGGTGACGGCAAGTCATATACTGCTTCAGAATTTGTTGACTTACTTGACAGCATTGTTGACAAATACCCAGTTGTTTCCATCGAAGATCCTTTGGATGAAAACGAATGGGAAGATTGGCAAATGGCTACTGAAAAACTTGGTAAGAAAGTTCAGATCGTTGGTGATGACTTGTTCGTTACAAACACTGACTACCTTGCTAAGGGAATCAAGATGGGCGTTGGTAATGCTATCTTGATCAAGTTGAACCAAATTGGTACATTAACAGAAACTGTTAATGCTATTGAAATGGCTAAAGAAGCTGGCTATACAGCAATCGTTTCACATCGTTCTGGTGAAACAGAAGATACAACAATTGCTGACTTAGTTGTTGCTTTGAACGCTGGTCAGATCAAGACTGGTTCAATGAGCCGTACTGAGCGTATTGCTAAGTACAACCAATTGATGCGTATTGAAGATCAATTAGGTGAAGTTGCACAATACAAGGGTATCCATGCATTTTACAACTTAAGCGAACAAGCACGTAACGCAATTACAAACAAGTAATTCTACGTTTACCAACTAGTTCATTAAGAGTCATTCGGTTTATACCGAATGGCTCTTTTTTGGGTTTGCTAATAAGTAAAAAAGTGTAAAATAGAATAAAAAGCCGTGAAGAAGGTAAACAATATGCAGGAGAACTTATCTTTATTTGATTTTGACGAACAGCAGGAGGCGGTACTGATGCCTGGCCATGATGGTCCATTTCAGTTTCATGCAAAAGCTATTTTTCCTTTTTTAAGTGATAGCGACATTTTGCAATTTGTGACGACGCATAATGGTAAACAAATCGGTATTTTTGAAACGATTACAAAAACTTTTCCTGTATACGAATGCTTGTACCAAAATGAGCTTCTTACGGTTGCTCAAGCGCCATTAGGGGCACCAGCAGCGACACAATTTTTAGATTTCTTAATTTATTTTGGCGTACGGCAAGTTATCAGCGTCGGTAGTTGTGGGGTTCTAGTAGATATACCAGAAAATAAATTTCTGGTTTCAACGGTGGCGTTACGCGACGAAGGGACTTCTTTTCACTACGCACCTAAGAGCGACTTCATTAAATTGAATCAATCCGTTATCAGCACTATCGAGCAGAGTTTAAAAGAGCACCACTTAAACTTTCATGAAGTACAAACGTGGACGACAGACGGATTCTTTCGGGAAACGCCCAAAGTTATTCAAAAACGAAAGGCACAAGGTTGTGAAGTTGTAGAAATGGAGTGTGCGGCATTGGCGGCATGTGCACAATTTCGAAAAGTAGACTTTGGTCAAATTTTCTTTACAGCCGATTCTTTAGCAAATTTGAAAGCTTATAATGAACGAAGTTGGGGTGCCCAGTCGCAAGAAAAGGGCCTAACACTTGCCGCCGAATTAGTACAAGCACTTTAAATTACAGGGAACGGAGCAATCATATGGTAGAGAACTACATATTATCAATTGATGAGGGAACCACCAGCACGCGGGCGATAATCTTTGATCATCAAGGTCAAAAGGTGGTTGATGCTCAACGTGAAATCCCACAAAACTTTCCTAATCCTGGGTGGGTTGAACATGATGCGAACGAAATTTGGGACGCTGTGTTATCAACGATTGCCGACGCCCTGATTAAATCACGAATTCGGCCTTCGCAAATTAAAGGAATTGGAATTACTAACCAGCGGGAAACCACAGTCATTTGGGATAAGAAAACAGGGTTGCCAATTTATAATGCGATCGTTTGGCAATCACGGCAAACGGCAGATATTGCCAATGAATTGATTTTGGCTGGTTATCAGCAAGAAATTCATCAAAAAACAGGTTTAATTGTGGATGCATATTTTTCAGCTACCAAAATTCGCTGGATTCTTGATCATGTACCTAATGCTCAGAAACGAGCAGAAAATGGCGAGTTGCTATTTGGCACCATCGACACTTGGCTGGTTTGGAAATTAACTGGTGGCGAGGTTCATGTGACTGATTATTCCAACGCCAGCCGGACAATGCTATTCAATATTCACGACTTAAAGTGGGATTCAGATATTTTGAAACTACTTAATATTCCACGGGTGCTCTTACCCAACGTAAAATCAAACTCAGAAATTTATGGGTACACAAAAGATTATCATTTTTTTGGTAGCGAAGTGCCAATTTCTGGTATGGCAGGAGATCAGCAGGCAGCTTTATTTGGGCAAATGGCGTTTGAACCTGGCATGGTAAAAAATACGTACGGTACCGGTGCATTTGTGGTGATGAATACCGGCAAAAAGCCTCAGTTGTCTGATCATAATTTACTGACCACTATTGCTTATGGCATTAATAATCAAATTTATTATGCACTTGAGGGCAGTATATTTGTGGCCGGGTCTGCTATTCAGTGGCTGCGTGACGGTATGCAATTACTCAAGAATTCTGCCGATTCTGAACAAGCGGCCAACGCATCTACTGATCGAAATGAAATTTATGTGGTGCCCGCATTTACCGGACTTGGGGCTCCGTATTGGGATTCAGTGACGCGTGGAGCCGTGTTTGGGATCACCCGTGGAACCACGAAAAATGATTTTATAAAGGCAACTTTACAGTCGCTTGCTTATCAAACGCGTGATGTTGTGGATACGATGAAGCACGATGCTGACGTTAAGATACCTATGCTTAAAGTTGATGGTGGGGCTTCACATAACAACTATCTAATGCGATTTCAAGCGGATATTTTAGGAATTGAAATTGACCGAGCGGCGGATTTGGAAACGACGGCTTTAGGAGCGGCTTTTTTAGCAGGACTAGGTGTTGGGTTTTGGAAAAATATTGAAGATATCAAAAGCATTTATAAAACGGGCCAAATCTTTTTGCCTGATATGAATGAAGAGGAACGCCAGAACCTTTATTCCGGTTGGCAAGAGGCTGTGCAAGCCGCACAATCATTCAGGCATCAACCATATCGAAAAAAGTGAAACGAAAGACAGTGGCAAAAAGGTGGTTGGACCGTGCGTTAGTCTGGCGACTACTCAGTATTTAGGAAGCTTATTAGTAAAACCCACTAATAAGCTTGTATCTTTCGGACGATGACCATTCTTGTGGCTTCAAATCAAGCCGCAAGAACTGGCTGCAAAAAATCTGTTTTACTTACATTTTAGTAATAATATTCTGGAAATATAAAGAGACCATACCCAAAATATACTTTTTGCCTGGTCTTTTTTTCGTGACCGTATTTTGGTGATATACTGAATAAGAAGAGAAAAGAATTGAGATGAAGATATGCAGTGGCAAGGTTCCTTAGATAATAAAAAAAGTTCACCAGATGATACAAGGTTGGTGTCAATTCTAAAGGGTTGTTTGACTGGTGCTTTGGCCGGTTTAGTGGTGAGCGTGTTTCGCTTGGCGATTGTACAAAGCTTAAAATTAGTGACGATTGTTTATGATCAAATTTCCCACAATTGGACTATATTGCCAATTTGGCTACTGGTCGTGTTGGGTTTGGCTGTTGTAGTGGGATATTTAGGAAAACAGTTTCCAGAAATAAAAGGATCGGGGATCCCCCAAGTTGAAGGCCAATTGTCTGGAAATTTGGAGTATCCCTGGTGGTCAATCCTGTGGCGTAAATTTATCGGTGGTATTCTGGCAATTGGGCCTGGCTTATTTCTTGGTCGTGAAGGACCCTCAATTCAGTTAGGAGCAACCATTGGTCAGGGATACGCTGAATTGACACATGAATCAGAAGTTAATCGACGCGTATTTATTGCAAGTGGAGCGGCAGCAGGTCTGTCTGCGGCATTTAGTGCACCCATTGCGAGCACGTTGTTTGTTCTAGAGGAAGTTTATCATAATTTTTCACCGTTAATTTGGACAACTGCTCTAGCAAGTGCAATCGCTTCTAACTTTGTTTCAACCGTATTTTTTGGTTTAACTCCAGTTTTATATATTGTTTATACCAAAACATTGCCGCTGACGATGTATCCTCATTTGTTGTTTCTTGGGATTTTTTTGGGAGTAATGGGATTCGTCTACCAGCGTGTTTTATTGAAGATGGGGGATTGGTACGAATATCTTATTAAATTACCAAAATGGTTGTTTGGCATGGTGCCCTTTATTTTAGTGATTCCAATTGGTTTATTGGTTCCAAATTTATTAGGCGGGGGCAATAGTATTATTTTGAATATTGCTGGGCATACACCGGGACTTCTAATTTTGCTTGGCATTTTTATTTTACGCTTTGTTTTCTCCATGATTTCTTATGGATCTGGTTTGCCTGGAGGAATTTTCTTGCCTATCCTGTCTTTAGGAGCAATTCTGGGGGCAATTTATGGTCAAACCATGATTTGGTTAGGTATTTTTCCAGCGAGTTATCTCACAAACTTTATTATTATTGCAATGGCTGGTTATTTTGCCGGAATTGGTAAGGCGCCATTTACGGCCATCCTATTGATAACTGAAATGGTTGGTACCCTTCATCATTTGATGCCACTGGCTATCGTTTCGATCACGGCATATGTAGTGGTTGATTTATTAGGTGGTGCACCAATTTATGAATCTTTGCTGCACAAGATTGTAAAACCGAGTGTTCCTAATGCTACGGGGAAACTGGATCGGGTAGAATTTCCAGTTTTTGCAGAGTCATACATGGTAGGCCATCAAGTCCGTGATTTTCAGTGGCCTCAAAATAGTTTGTTGATTGCGATTCGACGTGGAGAACGGGAAGTTATTCCTCATGGTGATACCTTGCTGATTGCGGGCGATACTTTGGTTGTTACCACGAATCATCGTAATCGCGGCAATCTCTTACATTTATTACACCAGCTTCCGATGCAAACGAAGTAGTGGTTTGTTAGAGAAAGTTAGTGGTAGGACTGGAAAAAAAAGGTAAACTATGATAAATTATAGAGGATATACTACAAGTTTAGGTAGGAGGTTGCTACTTGTATAATTTATTAATGACAATATTATTGGTTGTTTCCGTTTTGATTATCTTTGCGGTAATGATGCAACCAGCAAAAACGGATAATGCGTTATCATCTCTTACAGGTGGTGCGGACGATCTTTTTGCTCAGTCAAAACCACGTGGATTCGAAGCATTTATGCAAAAAGTAACGTTAGTATTGGGGATTATTTTCTTTGCGGTTGCGATCGCAATGGTTTACGTTTCATCACACTAACGGTTAAGCCTCCTGTGTTTCGCAGGAGGCTTTTAATTAAGGTTTAAAACAATATAAAATTTGAGGTAGAGTATGGAAACAAATAAACTACAAGCTTCAGTTAGTAGCTTTTTAAATCAACATCCAAAAGAAAGTTTTACTGCCGAAGAAATTTTTCAACAATTAAATTTGGAAGGTGCCAGCGTTTTTAATATTTTAGTAAAAGAGTTGGCAGTAATGGAACGTGCAAATCGGGTTCACATTACGGAGAAAGGTAAATTTACTTTGCCTATTCAGTCTAATCAACAATTGGTGCATGGTGTTTTTCATGCCAACGATCGTGGCTTTGGTTTCGTAGCTGTTGATCCGGAAGTTCCTGATGTTTATATCAGCGAGGATCATACGGCGTTTGCGTTAAATCAAGACGAAGTTGATGTTCGAATTATCCGAGCAGCTAAACCAGGGGATGACAAGGGCCCAGAAGGTGTTGTTACCAAGGTTACAGACAGACACTTTACGCAGGCGGTTGGCGTTTTTAAATCGGTTCCTGATCCTGAAAATGGTGTTATTGGGGAAATTGAGTTAAAGGACAAGAAGCTTTCTTCTTATCATTTTGATGTGCTTGCTTCTGGGATCAAACCTCAGGATGGGGCTGTGATTACGGCAGAAGTAACCCAGTATCCCAATTTAAAACATCCTAAATTAATGGCGGGTTTAGCAATTGAGACCATTGGTTTTAAGGATGATCCTGGTGTTGATATTCTCCAGGTAATCTACCAACACGAGGTTCCTTATGAATTTCCAGATGATGTTAAAGAAGAGATTAAATCAATTCCTGACACAGTTACAGATGCCGAAAAGATTGGTCGTAAGGACTTAACTTCGGAAACAGTTGTGACTATTGATGGTGACGACTCGAAAGATTTTGATGATGCAGTTGGTGTGTACAAGATGGCCAATGGGCATTACCATTTGAGCGTTAACATTGCTGATGTGAGCCATTACGTTAAAGAAGGTTCACCACTAGACCATGAAGCTTATCGCCGGAGTACCAGTGTGTACTTGACTGACCGGGTGGTACCAATGCTGCCTAGAAAGTTGTCAAACGGTATCTGTTCCTTGAATCCAAATGTGGAACGTTTGGCGATGACCTGTGAAATGGAAATGGATGAAGAAGGCAAGGTTGTCAGTCACAAGATTTATCCAAGTGTTATTAAGTCTGATGCCAGAATGACTTATTCGGATGTTAACAAAATCCTTGAGGCACATGATGAAAAAACAAGGGCAAAGTATGCCGATTTGGTTCCAATGTTTGAAACAATGGGCGAATTGCACAAGCTCTTATTGAAGCGGCGTAAACGTCGTGGAGCCATTGAATTTGACGATAATGAAGCAGAAATTATCGTTGATGAAACAGGTCATCCAATTGATATTAAAGTGCGGGTTCGTGGCACTTCAGAGCGGATGATCGAATCCTTTATGTTGGCTGCCAACGAAACAGTTGCGCAACACTACTCTGAATTAAAGGTACCATTCTTATATCGTGTCCATGAAACACCAGATAGTGAGAGAATGTTGAGTTTCTTCGAATTCTTAACAAACTTTGGTTATTCAGTAAAAGGCAGTTCTAAAAACATTAAACCAAAGATGTTACAAAGTGTCTTAAAACAAGTTTCGGGTAGTGAAGAAGAAACAATGATTTCAGTCATGATGTTGCGGAGTATGAAACAAGCCAAATATTCTGAAGATTCACTGGGTCATTTTGGATTAGCTGCTCAGTATTACACGCATTTCACCTCACCAATCCGTCGTTATCCAGATATGTTTGTTCACCGACTCATTCGGCACTATGCTGAAGATGGCGTTGGTGAAGAATCTAAGGCGCAGTATGTGGATCGGATTCCTGAAATTGCAGAACATACTTCAAAATTAGAACGTCGCGGTATTGACACAGAACGTGATGTTGACGGCATGAAGAAAGCTGAATATATGGGCGACCATGTGGGTGAAGAATTCAAAGCGGTTGTGAGTTCAGTTATGAAGTTCGGTCTGTTTGTGGAATTGGATAATACAGTTGAAGGCCTAGTTCATATTAGTCAAATGAAAGATGACTATTACGAGTATGTAGAAAACCAACTTGCATTGGTTGGCCGAAACACACATCGAACTTATCAGATTGGTCAAGAAATTGAAGTCAAACTGATTCGAGTAGACAAGGATCAAAGTGAAGTTGATTTTGCATTGTTGCATCCTGAAAAAACGGCAACGAGTGAAATTCAGTTACCACCACGTCAATTTAGGAATAGTGGGAATTTTAAATCTGGTAATCGACAGGGCAATCATAATAAGAACTTTCATAAAAAATCATCAAGCACTTACAAAAATAATTCTGCCAAGAAATTTAATGAAAATAATTCACACAAGGCTACGTCAACTTCAAAAACTTACAATCGTAAAAAGTAGGAGTGATGTAAATGGCAAAGGCTAAAAAGAAGAAGCAAGATTCAGCCTTAGCACAAAACAAAAAGGCGCGTCATGACTATCTTATTTCTCAGACTTATGAGGCGGGAATGGTCCTGACGGGAACCGAAATCAAATCGGTTCGCGCTAGTCGGATTAACCTGAAAGATGGTTATGTCCAAATTCGAAATGGTGAAGCAATCCTGATGAATATTCACATTAGTGAGTATACAGAAGGTAATCAGTTTAATCATGATCCGTTACGTAATCGCAAGTTACTTTTACACAAGAAACAAATCACTGAGTTAGCTGAACAAACTCAAAATAAGGGAATCACAATAGTTCCTTTAAAAGTTTATATCAAACATGGGTTTGCCAAAGTTTTAATCGGGGTAGCTAAAGGTAAACATGAATACGATAAGCGAGAAACATTGAAACGACGCGACCAAGAACGTGAAATTGCTAAAGCTGTGAAACGATACCGTTAAAAAGGACTAGGAAAAGTATTTTCCCAGCCCTTTTTTGGTATCCATTATTTTTGTGTTTCTTTTTTTCTTTGTGCTCTTGCAATTGATGGCATAATCAAGCCTAATGCCAAAAGAATTCCTGGAGTGACAATGTTCATAACTAATTCTTGCCAGTAGGTGAATGAACTTGGTGACACGTCCTGAGGTAAAATTCCAAACGTTGCGGCGACAAACGTAATGATGAAGCACCATAAGGCCACGAGATAGGCGGTACGATCGTTTTTGATAAACACGTAGTCAGAGTGAAATTTTTGCGAATTCTTTCTGACTTGCATGAAAGCAAAGAAGATCCAACAAGTCACATAGGGTGAAACAATTCCGTTCAGATTTAGCAACCAATTGAAGATTTCATTCATGTCCGGTAAGAAGACGCCCATAAGTAGAATTCCACCAGATAATCCAGAAGTCAAAAGGTAACCATTAATAGGTCGGCCATTTCGATTAAGTTTCAATAGTTGTTTTGGCATGAAGCGTTTGCCGGTATCTAAGATTAGCATCCGGGTCATTGCGTCTAGCAATAAGGCTAGAAGAGCAAACATGTAAAGTAGTTGGGCAATTGAGAACAAAAACATCATGGAGTGCCCTAAGCCAATGTGGCGCCCAACAAAATCAAACGCATAGTAACTTCCGTTCATCTTTAAATCTGCTGGCAAATGGTGATCGTTGAAGAAAACGCCTAGTGAAAACGAACCAAAGATGGTTAGGAAACCAGCCATCACAGTCAGCATAATAATTGACTTTGGAAAGTCTCGTTTTGGATGGCGCATGCGGGTAACATAGGGTGCAACCAGCTCTGAACCGCTTGTGGCGTATATTAACAAACCTAATGTTGAAAAAAAGTGCAAATCAATTTTCGGTGTAAAAGTCGATACATGTAATGGCGCGGAAGCAATGTGTTCGCCGTGGGTCAGATTAACCACCGTTAAAACGACAAAAAGAACTGTCATAATAAACATTGCGCCACCGCCTAAAGCATTTAAAACCTGTAACGAGTTTTTGATGTGATTCTGAAGAAAAATAAAAATGATAAAAACTAAAAAGGTGAGCAAAGCAAACATCGCATTAGACATATGTTGTTCCATTGCGTTACTGCCATTGATTAACCAGCCAAAAGCGACAACCACTGAATTGGCGGTATCGACCACGTACGGAATTGAGGCCGCCCAATAAGTCCATGCCGTGAGATAACCTAGAGTGTCACCGCTAGTTTCACGTACCCAAGAGCTAAGGCCACCACCAGATTTACTAAAGGTTGAACCTAATTGACCAACCATCAGTCCGTACGGGATCACATATAAAGCAAATAAAAAGACCCATGTTGTGATGACACCAAGACCCTGGTTTTTAAAGTTATAAATAATATCATCAAAGCCGATCACATTGACGAAAGCCATAAGTCCTAAGACTGGCCAACTAATATATTTTGTATTTTTCATATTCCAAATTCCATTCTCAAAAATCATTTAATTTTAGCATAGTTTAAATCCAAAACGCTATAAAAAAATGAGACAAAAATAAATTTTTTTGCCTCAATCTTCTAAAGGGTGATTCAGATTTAATTTTTGAAGATTAAACTTGCTTTTTTAGATGATAGTAATGGTGACCAGCAACCACTTGGACGCGTTCATTTTTAAAGCCAACCCGTTGATAAAGTTTTGCGGCCTCAGGATTTTCAAAATCTACCAGTAAACCAATTTTGTGCGTGTGGACTTGTTTGCCAATTGTCGGTAAATAATTGAGCAATTGGGTGCCAATACCTTTGCCACGGTGCGTTTCAGCAACACACAAGGAGTTCAGGTACCATTCGTCTTTATCTGCCTCAGCATCTGAAAAGATGACGACTGTTTTTGGAATTTGTAATTCTTCATAGTAACGATTAAAAACGTCAAATAGTTGCTGTTCATGTTTGCCTACGTAGCCAAACATGACACCAAGAACCTCATCATGATCTTTCGCAACAATTAAGTTGGCCAGCTCACCTTGGTATTCCGGGGAAGCAAATGTCTTTTCAAAAAGCTGGGTTAGTTTTGAATTCGATAATTCGTGAAGAGCAGGCAATTCCATTTCTTCTAGGATGACTTTAATCAAGTCAACAATTTGTGGAACATCTTTTGTTTGTGCCGCTTGGATTTGCAAGTTTTTTCCTCCGTTTATTCAGTAAGTTTATTTTTATTCTTTTTATGTTCATGAATGTTATTAAAACTGGTTTCACCATTAGATAACTGCCATCCAGGGATGGATGCTGTCTTTTTGACACCACTTTTGGAATCTTTTTTAGTCCAATGATCAAGAATTGCGGCTAAACAAATACAAACAGGCTCTGTGGCCTGCGAAGTGATAAGTAGCTCATTGTAACCAGCACCATATAAAATGACAGGAGTAACGGTCATAATGCGTTTGTGGACACTGTAGACATGATGTGAACCCGTTCGCAAACTACCTGTGATGAACCATTTTAGTTTATTGATATACAAGAATTCGTGAAAAAGGCCAAAAGTTTTAGAGATCGAACCGATTTTATTACCGTTAAAAAAGATATCAAACTTAGGGAAAATTCCCACTGAGGTCTGTTTGATTTCCGCTAAGAGGTCACCTTGAATATCGTAGACAGACAGGGCATCATGGCGAATTCCCCATTTTCCAACCAGCAGATAGCAGGAATTATTGTGATCGTCACGAACAACGGTAGCGCCCTTATTGGTTGCATCTTGGTTCCTTACATAAAGCTTACGCATAAGTATACCCCCATAACAAGGCCGTTATTGGCGGTTGCTTTTGAGTTGTTCCAAAATGGCTTTACCAACCCCGTTTTCGTTATTTGAAACGGTTAAATGATTCGCAAGTTTTTTGATTTCCGGGATTGCGTTGCCCATTGCATAACTGGTATCGGCAATTCTTAGCATTGACGCATCATTTAAATTATCACCAATTGCCATTACCTGAGACATAGGAATGTTTAATTCGTCAGCATAATGTTGCAAGGCAATTCCTTTTTGAGCACGGATATTATTGATTTCAATATTAGTTCGAGAAGATGAAGTAATTGCAACTTCCACTTTTTTATTAATTTTATCTGAAACTGGCTTTAATTTTTTCGGACCTTCATTTGCAAATGCGATAATTTTAAGAATTCGAACGTTGTGATCATCAATTAGTTCCTGATAATCATCCACGTATGAAATATCCATCAATTCAACCCGAGCAGAAGCCAATGAGACGGCCAATTTAAAAGGCGTGTCAGGATTTAGATTATTTAAAAGTTGAGCCAAGTTTTGAATGTGCATGGTACGACTATTAGAAACCACTCCGTCGGCTGTTACAACTTCATAATATAAATTAGCCAAATTTAGTTCACGCATAATTTGAGTAACTGTAGCTCGGTGAAGGGGAACCATATCTAAAGCCTTACCATCAACATCATAAACTGCGGCTCCATTTAAGGTAATCATAGGAACTTGAATACCAAACTTTTCGATTAAAGGTTTGGCCTCAGAAAGCTGGCGACCAGTGGCAACGATAAAGTGAACGCCCTCACTTTGTGCTTGTTTGATTGCTGCAGCATTTTCTTCTGAAACTTCCATTTTTTCGTTGAGCAATGTGCCATCCATGTCAGAAGCAATTATTGAAATCATATTTTCACGTCCTTGTTAGGTTTTATATCTTCAGTTTAACATGAACCCTTGTTTTTTTTTAGTCATAACTCATTGGATTTAATGTTATTAAATCAATTATGGCTATGCTAGAATATGGAGGTGAGGTGTAAAAATGAAAACGTTTATTCATAATGATTGGCAAGAGGTCTTAGGACCTGAATTTGAAAAGGCTTATTATAAAGATTTGCATGATTTTTTAAAAACAGAATATCGCACACAGCTCATTCATCCTGATATGTTTCATATTTTTGAAGCATTTGAATGGACACCTTTTAATCAGGTTAAGGTTGTTATCTTAGGGCAAGATCCCTATCATGAACCTCATCAAGCACATGGCTTGAGTTTTTCAGTTTTACCTGGTGTGCGAATTCCACCTTCCTTACAAAACATTTATAAAGAATTACAAGATGATTTGGGCATTAAGCCAGTTTCACATGGTTATTTGGAGAAATGGGCCAAACAAGGTGTGTTAATGCTGAATACGGTATTAACAGTCCGCAATGGGCAGGCATTTTCACATAAAGGTAAAGGCTGGGAGCAACTAACGGATGTTGCGATTCAAAAGCTTTCGGAACGTGAAATGCCAGTTGTATTTATCTTGTGGGGAAAGGCGGCTCAAGCAAAAATTTCCTTAATTGATACGAAAAGAAACATTATTATTAAATCTGCCCATCCAAGTCCATTTTCTGCTTACCACGGTTTTTTTGGTTCTCATCCTTTTTCAAAAACGAACGCGGCTTTAAAAGCTTTAGGTGAAGAGCCAATTGACTGGCAGTTACCAGAGCATGTGGAACTTTCAGAGGACGCAAAACATAATTATCAGCAAACGAGGTAGCTCATGTTTAAGATCAAAACAAATGATGCAGAACAGACTGAAAAAATTGGTGCTCAACTTGCCCCCATTCTTGAACCCAACGATGTGCTTTTACTGGATGGCGATTTAGGTGCGGGTAAAACGACTTTTACAAAGGGATTAGCAAAAGGACTCGGAATTAAGCGCTATGTAAAAAGTCCCACATTTACGATTATTCATGAATATCACGAAGGACGGATGCCACTTTATCATATGGATGTTTATCGCCTTGAAGATGGTGGTGGCGATGACCTTGGTTGGGATGAATATTTCTTTGGTGGCGGTGTTTCTGTGATTGAATGGTCTCAATATATTCGTGATTATTTACCAGATGATTACTTAAAACTAAAAATTGCTCGTAATGACGACGATGATGATCAACGAATTTTAACTTTTGAGCCTCAAGGCCAGCATTATGAAGAATTGGTAGCTCAACTGAAAGAGGTTCTTGAATGAGTGAAGAAGTGACCATTGTTGAAGCCACCCGAGAAGATGCAGATGAAGTATTGAAATTATTGAAACAACTAGATCAAGAAACGGAAACATTTACGGTTGAAGATGATTTAAACAAATTGACAGCAGCGACTGAAGAAAAGCAACTTGAACTGATTCAACAGAGTCGTGAAAACTTGATTCTGTTGGCAAAATATCAGGGACATGCAATTGGGTTAGCTTCAGTAATGAAGGACGAAACTACTGAATTAGGAGAAGTAGGCGTTGCCGTATTGAAGTCATTTTGGAATCAAGGGTTGGGAACCGCGCTAGTTGAAGAAACCATTACTTGGGGTGAGTCGTTTAGCTGGTTACCAGGATTAATGTTAACAGTTCAGGAACGTAATCAGGGAGCTTATCACATTTATCGAAAACTAGGTTTCAAAGACATTCAGCGTAACAAAATAGGATTCCATGATAAAAATGGAATCCCCTATGCAACAGTAGATATGCAGCTTTTATTTAGTTAATCATCCGCACAAACGGTTTTAACTGTTCTGCACCAAAATTATTTGCTTCATATAACAAAATATTGGCGCAGGCTAGACTATCGTCTAACGCATTGTGATGATGATTGAGCTCGATGCCCAAGTGGGTGCAAACTGTGTCTAATTTATGGTTCTCAAATTCCGGGAAAAATTTACGACTAGAGCGCACCGTATCCAAAGTTAGGTAGTGAGTACGCTGAAGTTCATAATGTTCAAGACAACTTTTTAAAACACCGTTATCAAATGGCGCGTTATGAGCCACAATCAGTTGATTGGTCTGAAAAAAGGGATTAATAACCTGCCAAATTTCTGGAAAACTCGGTGCATCAACGACATCTTCTTCATGAATCCCATGAATTTGAACGTTTCGCCAATTAAACTCAGTATCTGGTTTAATAAGGGAATAAAATTCATCGGCAACCTGGTTATTGCGCACAATTGTTAGTGCTAAGGAACAGGCACTATACCGTTTGGGAGAGGCTGTTTCAAAATCCATGGCAACAAAATTCATAACAAAAAGTCCTTTCGAAAATGATTAATTTAGAAGTAGTTAGAAAAACTGGTCATGAATAATAATTAGAACCAAGTATTTCTAGTGGTTTTATTATAATCTGAAGCAATCTATAAAGATAGTATTAACTCTGTGTGAGTTTATTAAAGGTATGATAGGGGATCGCAATATGAAAAAAATTGGAGTACTTGGTCTAGGTAATATTGCTCAAAAGGCTTATTTGCCGGTCATCACGTCGCTACAGGATACTTATGAATGGCATTTTTGCACTCGCAACGCAGATAAAAGACAAAAATTGATGCGGCAGTATGGGATAACTCATGGTGAAGGAAATGTGGAAGAATTAATTGCTCAAAAACCAGCTGCAGTATTTGTTCATACGCCAACAGCTACCCATTATCAAATTATCAAAGCTTTGTTAGAGAACAATATTAACGTGTACGTGGACAAACCAGTTTCAGAAAACTTTGAAGAGGTTGAGGAACTATATCGACTGGCAAAAGAGCGTCAACTGATTTTAACCTGTGGGTTTAATCGTCGGTTTGTGCCAATGAATCAGAAATTAAAGGAATTGTCTAATAAGCAGGTGATTCGTGGTACAAAAATTCGTGAAAATGGCGCACAAGAAACAAAGTTTGCAATTTATGATTTGCTAATTCATGTGGTTGATACGGTTAATTTTCTGTTAGATGAACCAATTGAAAGCCAAGAAACTACTCTATTTACCGAAAATAGTAATTTACATCAAGCCATTGTGTCACTAAAAACCAAACATAGCTTAGCAACTGCCGAGATTAATTTAATCGGTGGCGTAAATGAGGAAACAACCTCACTTGAAACTAAGAGAGGACTAGCCACAGTCGAGAATTGTCAGAACTATACGTTGAAAACGCCGCAAGGGCAACAAAAAATAGCCTCTCCAGATTGGCAACCAACTTTGGTCACAAGAGGTTTCGATCCATTGATTCGTCAATTCTTGGCCGCAATAGATGGTCAGCAAGCCAATCCGGTATCACCGGAATCTGCAATCGAGAGTCATCGTATTTGTCGGGATGCTGTTCGTCAATTTGAAGTGTTAAAATAGAATTTAATCGTAAATTGAAAGGACTCGTATGATTTTGCAAACGATAACTGAAACATTTCCAGACATTCAAATATTAGAACGTGAGCCACTGTCAAAGTATACAAATACTAAAACGGGTGGACCAGCCGATTACTTAGCTTTCCCCAAAACTGTAGAGCAGGTAAGTCAATTATTAGACTGGGCCAATCAACAGGAAATGCCATTGACAGTTGTGGGAAATGCAAGTAATTTAATTGTCCGAGATGGCGGAATTCGTGGTTTGACGGTCATCCTTACAAAAATGAAAGAAATTCAGGTGACTGGAAACCAGGTCGTTGCCGAAGCCGGGGCTGCGCTGATTCAGACCACTGAAGTTGCCTACCAAGCTGGTCTAACAGGAATAGAGTTTGCTGCAGGAATTCCAGGTAGCGTCGGTGGCGCTGTTTTCATGAACGCTGGGGCTTATGGTGGCGAAATTAGTGAAGTCGTTAGTGAGGCTAAAATTTTGACACGTCAAGGTCAAATCCGAACGCTCACTAATCATGAATTGGATTTTGGTTATCGTCACAGTAGTATTCAAGACTATGATGATATTGTGTTATCGGCAACGTTTAATTTGAAATCTGGGGATGCAGAAAAGATTAGGTCACGGATGGATGAATTAAATCGATTGAGAGCCTCTAAACAGCCACTGGAGTATCCTTCCTGTGGGAGTGTGTTTAAACGACCAACAGGCTATTTTACCGGTAAATTGATTCATGAATCTGGCCTTCAAGGTTTTCAGATTGGTGGTGCACAAGTTTCCCAGAAACATGCAGGATTTATTATTAATGTGGGTGGGGCAACTGCCACGGACTATCTCAATGTTATTCATCATGTTCAAAATACCGTTTTTGAAAAGTTTGGGGTTCATTTACAAACAGAAGTACGCATTATCGGTGAAAAATAAAGTCATGAAAATTAAGTGGCAGAGATTATCTTATTTTTGATGTTTCAGAAATAATATTCGGGAAACACAACGAAACCGCAACAAAAGCGTAATTTTTGTTGCGGTTTTTTTGCTTTTTATTGCCAAATCTCATATTTTCCACTCTTTTAATTTGTGTTTCGAATTACGCGGAGAACCACATAGATGATACTTTGAAGTAAGGTCATTAAAAATACGAAAGCCAACATTTGTAATGACCACATGTTAAAGATTGGTTTTAAAACCCATTCAGGACTAATCAAGAGGTAGATGGTATGTAAACGTAAAAAACGGCCAATGAAAATGCCAATGGAAGACAGAGTTGTAAAGACGCCTACAATTCCCATTTCGACGATCCGATGATGAATGTGGTAACGTTTGACAATTGATCTGGTGACCTGAGTCATGCTCCACATGCCAAGCATGACGCTGGGGATGACAGCTAGTAACATATAAATATAATAAATCCACATTGAAATTGATAAACGAATTAAGCCTGTATCAGCGTAAGGATGCAACAAACTGAGATGGAAAAGATCCGTTAATAGGTAAGGCGCATTTGGATAAAATAGTAACCACAATAAAATAACTAACCAAAAAACGAGTGAATTTTTTGGTCGATTTGAACCAATGTGAAAGGCAAATTCAATTGGTATATACGCTAAAAAAGTGTTGAGTAGCAAAAAATGATATGGTGGATGTACAAAAAAAGCAATGTATAGTAAACCCAAGCCATAACAAAGTCGAATTATCCATTTTGTCTTTGTAGTCATAGTGTTTTCCTCGCTAGGTTTATTGTAGCAGATGGAAAGAATATTTTGCTATAAAATGACCGGATTCTGAAGTTTTTCTTAAGGGTCTCTGTGCTATAATTATTTTTGTATTGGTTTGGAGGAAAAAACAAATGAATTTTGCTTGGGATCGACTGATTACTTTACATAACTTTATGAACCTAATCGATATCCTCGTGGTTTGGTTTGTGATTTATGAATTAATCATGTTGTTGAGGGGAACAAAAGCCGTTCAACTTTTTCGAGGGATAATTGTCATTATCTTGATCAAAGTGGTGAGTGTCCTTCTTGGATTAAGCACCGTTTCATGGATTATGGATCAAGTTATCAACTGGGGTGTAATTGCCATGGTTGTCATATTTCAGCCTGAAATTCGGCGTGGACTGGAACACTTGGGCCGTGGGTCTATGTTCGTCAAAAACAAAACTCAAAATGAAGCTGAAAAACATATGATTGCAGGGCTTGATAAGGCCATTCAATATATGTCAAAGCGGCGTATTGGGGCACTAATCACCATCCAAATGGATACGGGGTTAGAGGATTATATTGAAACTGGGATTGCGCTAGACGCCGATATTACTGGTGAACTACTAATCAATATATTTATTCCTAATACCCCACTTCATGATGGGGCAGTGATTATTAAGGATAATAAGATAGCTGTTGCGGCTGCCTATCTTCCCTTATCACAAAGTACGATGATTCCTAAAGAACTGGGCACACGACATCGAGCGGCAGTTGGTATTAGTGAAGTTACGGATGCCGTTACGGTTGTGGTTTCTGAAGAAACTGGTGAAATTTCTATTACAAAAGATAATGAATTATTGCGTAATATGACACAAGAAGATTATCTGCGTTACTTCCGCGATCAGTTTCTCAGTGATGAGGTACCAGAAAATCACAATGTTATTCAAGACTTCTTGGAGGGCATTACTTCCTTCTTCAAAGGGGGTCCGAAAAAATGAAAAAATTTTGGACAGAACGTTGGGTTTACCGATTTTTGGCGTTAGTTTTAGCAGTTCTTCTCTTTTTTTACGTGAAATCAGATCGAATGAATTCAGGCAACGTTTCTACTAGTGGCGGTTCCAGTGACACAGCGCTGATGGCAAATAAATCAAAAACATTAACGGTTCCCCTTGAATTGGACGTAAACAGTAGTAAGTACTTGGTTAGCGGGTATCCCTCAAAAGTAAAAATTAAAATTACTGGGCCAAGTGCATTGGTCACAACCACTACTAACACACAGAATTTTAAGGCATATGTCTCTCTTCGAAAACTGGGGCTTGGTGAGCATAAGGTTCGGATTAAAGAAGAAGGTTTGAACAAAGAACTTTCATACAGTTTTGAACCTGAAACGATTAAGGTGACAATCGCCAATCGACGAACGAAGACATTTGCAATTCAGCCAGAAATTAATCAAGACGCGATTGCAAAAGGGTATGAAAGCAAGGCTGCCATTTTACGTTCCCAGACAGTTTCGGCAACAGGTTCGGTTTCAGAAATCAATCGAATTACACAAGTTGTGGCTAAGGTTAATTTACCCAACAACACAAAACAGGATGTGACAAGTCAAGTGTTGTTACAGGCACTGGATAATTCTGGCGATACAGTAAATGTTATCCTAAGTCCACAAACAGTCAGTGTGACCGTGCCTGTCGAAAAATCGACGAGTTCATCAAGCAGTGGATCAGATGAAGAGTCGTCTAGTACTGAGGCTGATAATAAACGGACTAAGAGTTCATCAAGTTCGTCCCAAGAAACTAGTTCGGCGAGTTCAACTTCATCAAGTAGTACAAGTTCAAAAAGTAATTAAATTCAAAAGTTAGGAATGAGGAAAATTATGGCATTAAAATATTTTGGAACTGATGGTGTACGAGGAATAGCAAATGAAAGCTTAACGCCTGAAATGGCCTTTCAATTAGGAAGAACGGGAGGCTATGTTTTAACCCAGCACGCTGAAAATAAAAACGAACAACCACGGGTATTGGTTTCCCGTGATACACGAATTTCAGGACAATTACTTGAAACAGCTTTGATTTCCGGTCTCTTATCAGTCGGAATTGAAGTTTTAAATATGGGGGTTGTGACCACTCCTGGGGTGGCTTACTTAGTTCGAAAACAAGAAGCCGATGCGGGTGTTATGATCACAGCTTCACATAATCCTGTACAGGATAATGGAATCAAGTTCTTTGGTGCAGATGGTTACAAACTTTCTGATGAACTAGAGGGTGAAATTGAGGTTCTCTTGGACAAAGAAACCGATGACTTACCACGTCCTTCTGCTGAAGGCTTAGGAACTGAAAATGATTATCCAGAAGGCGCTTTGAAGTATACCCAATTTCTAGAACAAACGATCCCAGATGATTTGGACGGTTTGCACATTTGTGTAGATTCTGCTAATGGTGCCACTAGTGGTTTTGTTTCTCAAATTTTTGCCGATCTTGGTGCAGATTTTGATACCATGGCCACTTCGCCGAATGGCTTGAATATTAATGCCAATGTGGGTTCTACTCATCCAGAGCAATTACAAAAATTTGTTGTCGAAAAAGGCGCTGATTTAGGGGTCGCTTTCGATGGTGATGGTGATCGGTGTATCGCAGTAGATGAATTGGGAAATATCGTTGATGGCGACAAAATCATGTACATTTGTGGAAAATATCTCAGCAAACGTGGTCGTCTCAAGAAAGACACAGTGGTCACAACTGTTATGAGTAATTTAGGCCTATACAAGGCACTTGAAGCAAATGGTCTTCACTCCGTGCAAACACAAGTTGGTGACCGTTATGTGGTTGAAGAAATGTTAAAAAATGGCTATAACGTTGGTGGTGAACAATCTGGTCACGTTGTTTTCCTTGATTTTAATACAACTGGTGACGGGATGCTGACTGCCTTACAGTTAATGAATATCGTTAAACAGACTGGCAAAAAGTTATCTGAATTAGCAGCTGAAGTTAAAACTTATCCACAGAAATTAGTTAATGTAAAAGTCCAAGACAAAAAGGCCGCTTTGAATAATGAAAAAGTTCAGGCAATCATCAAAACGGTCGAAAAAGAAATGAATGGCGAAGGTCGTGTGTTAGTTCGCCCAAGTGGGACCGAGGACCTATTACGAGTAATGGCCGAAGCTTCTACCAAGGAAGAAGTTTCTGCATATGTTGATCGCATTGTAGATGTCGTGCGTGAAGAAGTTGGTGCTTAGAATTAAAAAATGAGTAGTTATTGTTATCGAGAAGTTTAAAAACGATAACAGTAACTATTTTTTTGTCCCAATACTAAAATAGACCAATCTAGAGAACTAAATAAACCAAATATGATTAAAACAGTTGACAATCCTTTTAATTAGCGATAAATTTATAGATGTTTCAAGCGTACCAATTTTAATTATCTATATATACCAATTATAACTTATTTGTAAAGGATGTCAGCTATGTGTGGAATTGTCGGTGTAACAGGAAGAACAGATACAGTCGAAATTTTGATTTCTGGATTAGAAAAATTGGAGTACCGAGGCTATGATTCTGCCGGAATTTATGTAAATACTGCAGAAAAACAAGCTCATTTAGTTAAGGCAAGAGGAAAAATTACAGATTTGAAACTTAAATTAACCCCTGAGATTAAGGGAACTGCTGGAATTGGTCATACAAGATGGGCAACAAACGGAGTGCCAAGTATCGAAAATGCGCATCCACAGTTTTCTGCAGATGATCGTTTTTATTTAGTTCATAATGGTGTGATTGAAAATTATGAGGAATTAAAAGCACAGTATTTAAGTGATGTTGAGTTTGTAAGTCAAACAGATACTGAAGTGGTTGTGCAACTTGTTGATCACTTTGTCGTTCAAGAAAACATGACAACAAAACAGGCGTTTAGAAAAACGTTGAGTTTATTGAAGGGTTCTTCTTACGCTTTCTTATTAATGGACCATGAAGAACCAGATACCCTGTATGTTGCAAAAAACAAAAGTCCCTTGTTAATTGGACTAGGTGATGAATTTAATGTTGTTTGCAGCGATGCACTCGCTATGTTGAATGTCACCAAAGACTTTTTGGAATTACACGATGGGGAAATGGTGGTCGTTACGCCACAGGCAGTTGAAATTACGGATCAAACTGGGAAGCAAGTAAAACGGGACTCTTTCCACGTTGATTTGGATCCAAAGGAAACGGATCGGGGTGCCTATCCTTATTACATGTTGAAAGAAATCGATGAACAGCCTGCAGTTTTACATCGAATTCAAAAAGCATATCTAGAGTCTGGCGACAAACCTGCGATTTCTCCCGATTTATTGGAAGCCATGAAACAAGCTGATCGTTTGTACATCGTGGGCGCAGGAACAAGTTACCACGCTGGCCTGGTTGGCAAACAATTATTTGAAAAGTTGACTGAGATTCCTACCGAGGTGGTTTTGGCCTCTGAGTTTGCTTATGCAGATCCAATGCTTTCCAAACATCCATTTTTCATTTTCTTAACTCAAAGCGGAGAAACAGCAGATAGTAGGCAAGTTTTGGTTCGCGTCAATGAAGAGTGGCACGCACCAAGTTTAACGATTACCAATGTTGAAAACTCAACGTTATACAGAGAAGCCACCTATCAATTGTTGTTGAACGCAGGTCCAGAAATTGCTGTAGCTTCAACGAAAGCATATACTGCTCAAATTGCTGTGGAAGCCGTTGTGGCTAAAGCGCTTGGAATGGCACGTGGTGTTGAGGTTGCGAAGAACTTTGACTTGCAGCGAGAATTGAGTTTGGCTGCAAATGCAATTCAAGCCATTGTAGACGAAAAAGCGAAAATCAAAGAGATTGCCCATGAAGATTTGGCTAAAACCCGCAATGCGTTTTATATTGGTCGTGGTGTGGATTACTTTGTTGCTTTAGAAGCTGCATTGAAGCTCAAAGAAATTTCATATATTCAGGCTGAGGGCTTTGCTTCAGGTGAGTTAAAACACGGCACAATTGCGTTAATTGAAGATCAAACGCCAGTTATCGCGCTTATTACGCAGGGGAAAACGGCTAGTCACACACGAAGTAATATCCAAGAGGTGAAGTCGCGTGGGGCTCAAGTGTTGGCAATTGTTTCCGAAGAATTAGCCAAACCTGATGATAAAATCGTGATCCCAACAATTTCTGAATTACTCATGCCATTAATAAGTGTGATTCCCGCTCAATTGTTAGCATACTATGCCAGCCTAGAGCGCGGATACAATGTTGATCAGCCAAGAAATTTAGCCAAAAGTGTCACAGTAGAATAAAGAAGAATGAAGTGCCTTACCATTTCCATCGTTTGGTAAGACTCTTTTTTTGTGGAAAAGTCTTTCTTTTAAATGTTAAGTTTTAGTTACAATCAATATATGAGCCTTGAAGAAGCTTGATTTGTAGGGATTTAGCAAATGTCGGTAATTTTTGGATGTTTCAATACAATTAAAGGCATTAATTTTTCCGGATTTAAGTTATATACTTATATTTAAGATGACTAAGATACGGGGGAAGCAGTATGCATAAACGATGGATAACATTTGTTTCATTCTTAATATTACTTTCGGCGGTTGCTGTTTTTAGCACACATACAAAAGCGGTTCATGCAGATTCACCACAGGCGTTTATTTCGCGGTTAACACCTGATGTTAAAACAGTTTCCAATAAATATAATTTATATGGATCTTTGATGATGGCTCAAGCAGCCTGTGAAAGTGCTTGGGGACAAAGTCAATTGGCGGTCAAAGGTAATAATTATTTTGGAATTAAAGGTACATATAACGGGAAATCGGTGACGATGCGGACGGCTGAGTACACTTCATCGGGCAAGCTTTACTATACAAACGCAAAGTTCCGAAAATATCCTAATGTAAAGGCATCGTTGAATGATAACGGGAAAGTGCTTCGTTATGGAACGGCGTGGAACAGTTCCTATTACAAAGGAACTTGGAAAGAAAACGCGTCAACGCCTGAAGCTGCAGCTAATTACTTAACTGGTCGTTATGCAACTGCACCTTCCTATGCGAAGTCTTTAATTAGCATTATCAAGGGATACAATTTGCATGCGTTGGTTGATGGAGTCGCAGTTAAATATACGACAAAGAAACTAACTATGCAGGTCAGATTAAAGCCTGGTCATAATTTCTATACACATATTCCCGGTAGTACGTATGCCTATAAACTTAAGCATTATGGAACAACCTATAAAGGAAAAACAATTACGATTAATAACCAAGGTGTTAAGCGTGGAGCTAAAACACCGTACTATCGCTGCTATTATAAGGGAAAATTAATTGGCTGGATTTATTCTACTGCCGTTGTGCAGGTCGCAAGGTATAAGACAGTTAAAAAGACAGCCACAGTGAGTGCGGCACCTTCCAATGATTTTTATAACCATTTGACCTATAGTGTTTACGCGACTAAACGACTTCATTATGGTAAGACGTATAAAAATCGGAATGTGACAATTAATATGCAAGCCCTCCGCGTCGGAACTAGGACACCATATTATCGTTGCTATATTGGTAGTAAGCAAATTGGTTGGATTTATGGTGGTGCTTTAACTAATGTGGTTGATGCTTAACACAATTTATTAAAGAAGTATGAGCAAAAATTAAAAACACTGTAGACTAAAATGAGAAAATGAGGTATATTGTAATTACCATTTATTTATTTCCTCTTCCTGTTTACCCCAAATGAACATAGTTGAGGGACATCTCTACGATGTATACATCAGATGGTGAGGATCAGAATTACATTCTGGTCCTTTTTTATTACCCTTTAAATATTTTAAAAAAATAGTTTGACACCGCTTACATAAAAAGGTATGATTACCTTTGAAAGGTAGTAGTGCATCTCCTCTACCTTTAATCAATTCTCTTTCTCTCTTATGCCAAAAAGGTGTGTTCTGAACGGAAATTCAGAACACTCTTTTTTTCTTTTTGAAAATCACTTGCTTCACAGATTGTTTGTCCTCTATACTTAATGGTGGAGGAATGATACTGATGGGACAACGACAACAAACATTTACATTAATTGAAGAAATTACGCGTAATGATGGTTCAAAATATACAGAGATTGCAAACATGATCATGAATGGGCGCGCTGAATTAGCAGCGGAACGTCATTTTATTAAGGAAGTTCGAATTTTGCAATTGAACATTCCACATTCTGCTCATGTTGTGAATTATGAGGATTATATTAACGAACGCTATCAGGTGCCCGAAGAAGATATGGATCATTGGGAAGAATGGAAAAAAGACGATAAGATTATGACGGATTTTAATGCTGTTTTAAAAGAAAATCATATTTCATAAGTTATATTCCGGTCAAAACTGACTATCTGGGCATCAATTATTAAAATTTAGTTGACAAGTCTGTGGTTTTCATGATATAACTATAAACATAGTAATGCTCCGTAGTTCAGTGGTAGAATAATTGACTGTTAATCAAGAGGTCGCTGGTTCGAGCCCAGCCGGAGCAGTATATATGATTTTGAGGTCGTTATACAACGGTAAAACGTTGATATAACGACCTTTTTTATTTTCCAGTCTTTTGAATGTCATTGGCATAGTAACATTTTCATTTGAGTTGGTAACTGCTAAACTAAAGTGAGCTAAAATTTTTCAGAGTAGTAGTTATTATGAATTTATGTAGTTACAGATCCACCATATTCAGTTTTTGTGAATTTAGGTCCTCAAATATAAAATTCTCGGGGGGGAGTAATTAAAGTGAATAGAATTAGACGTATCACGATTTGGATGGTCAGTATCATTTGTTTACTCGTACTTTTTACTTTTGTTCAGTCGACGGCACCGACATATATTGAATCAAGTCGAACGCGTATGAAATCAATGGAATGCAGGGTGGGGTTGATAGTAAAAAGTTTAATAGGGTGGTTACAAATTACACCAACAAACATCATGTTTCGGCTATAAAGGTGTTTAATGTGCAAACCGTAAACGATACAGGAAATACCCAAACTAAAATGTACGTTTATGGAAAGGCCAGAGTGCCTAAAGAATCGCTTGCTTCAAAACAAGAGATGCAAACGAGTGATATTCGTTATCCCCTTTACTTTGTCGGGCATGTTAGTCAGGGTTCGATTCAACGAATGTTTAAACGTAATGGTATCCAGTACGCCCAAATCAACGAGAGTTGGAATTGGAATATTTCTAATTTTCTGAATACCACCCAAATATCTAGTATTCTAATATTGGTTTTTTTAGTAATGGGAATCGTTATTATTTTGGCTAATTTACATAACTTAAAAAAAGCCAATGTTCGTAATTTGTTGGGCATGTCGAATTTTGATGATGCGTTTGACACTTTTGTAGATGATCAAGGCTGTTTTTTAAGTAGTTATTTACTTGGCATTGTTGTGCTGATAATTTATATGTGGATAAGTAAGTTCACGAATTGTTATCGAATCATGGCTTATTTTGCATTGTTGTTATACTTAGGAGTTATTTTGGTAACTGGAGTAGCTGCTATCTTAAGGGCCCATTCACATTCTGAACGAACCATTATTGGTGCCATCAAAGGTAATGTTAAAAATAGGCTTGCTTTTTATATTAATATGATTACGCGAATTTTATAATCAAGTTA
>NZ_DOEM01000002.1:0-53462 GCF_003533255.1 Pediococcus sp. | reverse complement strand
AGACGGCATTTTATCTAATTTTGTTGCTATGAACATTTTCGTATCAAGCAACAAGATAAGTTTTTGTGGTTTCAACCTATAGTAATTAACAATTACTATTTCACAATCAATTCTTTCAAATTACCAATTGAGAAAATTAATCTAGCTAAAATTGTGAGTTGATTTAACCGATTTTTGCGAATTTTTTCGTCGTCAACCATAATCATGGTTTGATCAAAGTAAGTTTCAATTAATGGACGCAGTTTCTGTAAGGCTTGAAAGTTCTCATTCAGGGTCCGGTTTTTAGCCTCTTTACGAACGCCTTCAACCGCGTCAAACAAGTGACGCTCTGAATCATTTTCAAACAGTGCAGGATCAACAACCAAATCACGATTTGAAAGATTGGCCTTTTCAGAAATCCGTAAAACTCGTGTCAAGGCTTCGATATTTTCCTTGAAATCAGCATCATTTTTATGAGCTTCCAGCACTTTAGCCGCATCCAACATATTTAAAATATCGGAGTTAGTTCCCTTTGTAACAGCTTCGACAATGTCATAACGCGCATTCTTATTTGAGAACCATTGACGAACACGATCCTTTATAAATTCTCGAACATCAGAAGCATGTTGGTCAAAGTCTAAATCAAAGGTTGCTTTATGGTTGCGCAAATCTTGAAGGAATTGCTTTTGCAAACTTTGCATTGGAAAATGCCAGTTTTGATCACGCGTAATGCGAACAATGCCCAGTGCCTGTCGACGTAAAGCATAAGGGTCATTTGAGCCAGTTGGAATTAGATCAACAGCGAAGAAACTTCCAATATCATCAAACTTATCAGCAATTGCTAAAACGGCACCTACTTTTGTAGCAGGTAAAGCACCATCAGCGCTTACTGGCATATAATGTTCCCGAATGGCTGTAGCAACCGCGGGAGTTTCATTTCCAAGCAGTGCATATTTTTCACCCATAACGCCTTGTAATTCAGGAAACTCGCCTACCATTCCAGTAACAAGATCAAATTTATAGATCTCACTTGCTCGTTTAACATCAGCCAGTTCTTGGTCAGTCAAACCAACATTTTTTCCAAGTTCTTGGGCAATAACTTGAACTCGTTGCATCTTTTCATACATAGAACCAATTTTATCGTGAAAACTAACTTTTTTAAGTTTTCCAACGTAGTAATCAATACTGTGCTTTTGATCTTCATGATAGAAGAACGCTGCATCTTCCAAACGTGCGGTGAGTACTTTTTCATTCCCACGAACAACATTTTCTAGATGATTCTTGTTGCCGTTACGAACTGAAATGAAATTAGGTAGAAGTTGACCTGATTTATTTCGGGCATAGAAGAAGCGTTGATGATCCCGCATTGAAGTAATTAAAACTTCTTCAGGAATTTCAAGATATTTTTCGTCAAAATGACCCGCAAAAGCAGTTGGCCATTCAACCAAATTATTAACTTCTTCCAACAAGTCCGGATCAACCTCAATATTCCAGCTCTTTTCATTGGCAATTTCGTCAATTTGGTCTTTAATTAATTGTTTTCGTTTTGTTGCATCCGCAATAACAAAAACTGATTTTAACTGATCTTCATAATTCTGAGCCTTTGCAATCGTCACTGGCTTACCAAGGAAACGATGCCCCTGAGAAACGTTACTTGCCTGAACATCTAAAATTGAAAATGGCACAACTTGATCATCTAGAAGAGACACCATCCATCGAATGGGACGAATATATTTGAAACTATAATTTGCCCATTTCATCATGGTTGGGAATGTCATTTTTTCAACAACCGTTTTTAATTTTGGTAGTACATCGGCCACATCTTGACCAATCGTCTTCTTAGTGACGTAAACATATTCGGTTCCTTTAAGCTCTTTAAACGTAATGTCGTCAGTTGTGACCCCTTGGCCTCTTGTGAAGCCCATTGCAGCCTTTGACCAATTGCCATCTTTATCCATTGCAATTTTTTTAGCTGGGCCTTTAACTTCTTCTTCTTCATCCGCCTGGCGATCGGCTAATCCATTAACTAAAACTGCCAACCTTCGTGGTGTAGAAAAAGTTTTGATGGTTTCAAATGTGATTCTTTCGTCATCAAAAAAATCAGTCACCCGTTTTTGTAGCTGTTCAATACTTGGGGTCACAACATGGGCCGGAATTTCTTCTAAACCAATTTCAAGTAAATAGGAATGTGTCATTATTTTTCTGCCTCCTCTTTACGATCCGAATCTTTTAAAAGTGGGAATCCAAGCGATTCGCGCTCTTGAACAAAAGCCTTAGCAACCGACTTTGCCATATTACGAATTCGTGATAGATAGCCAGCCCGCTCTGTTACAGAAACTGCGCCACGAGCATCCAACAAATTGAATGTATGACTACACTTTAAGATATAATCATAGGCAGGATGAACCAGACCGTTTTTAATCTGGGCTTTAGCTTCACCTTCATAGTCATCAAACAGTTGTAACAACATGTCCTGATTACTTTCTTCAAAGGAATATTTTGAGTGCTCATATTCGGGTTCTTTGAAAATTTCACCATATTTAACGCCATGACCCCATTCCAAATCAAATACTGAGTCCACATTTTGAATATATGAAGCTAATCGTTCCAATCCATAGGTGACCTCACTAGTAACTGGTGAAACTTCTAAACCACCAACTTGTTGGAAATACGTAAATTGAGTAACTTCCATGCCATCAAGCCAAACTTCCCAACCAACACCGGCACAGCCCATTGATGGGTTTTCCCAGTTATCTTCAACGAAGCGAATATCATGTTCCAGTGGCTCAATTCCTAAGGCCTTTAAACTGCCCAAATAGAGTTCTTGAATATTTTCCGGTGAAGGCTTCATCACTACTTGAAATTGGTGATGTTGATAAAGACGATTAGGATTTTCTCCGTAACGACCATCAGCGGGGCGACGTGAAGGCTCTACATATGCCGCATTCCATGGCTCCGGGCCAATGGCTCTTAAGAAAGTATAAGGACTCATTGTTCCTGCTCCTTTTTCAGTATCATAAGCTTCCATTAACATACAACCCTGGTCGGACCAATAATGTTGTAAGGTCAGGATAATATCTTGAACAGCTAATTTGTTTACCATTATGTGTCTCCTTTTTTATTTTGAACACAAAAAAACCTACGCAGAAATAATCTACGTAGGGACGATTTATTCGCGGTTCCACCCTACTTCTGACAAAAGTCAGCAGCTTAATTTACGAACTCCGAAACGCCAATTATTTAAACACACTGCTTAGTTCCACCAGCCTAAGCTCTCTTGAAGTCTATTTAAAAATTCTTTTCATCATTGTTCAGTATTAAATTCATTTCTATACTAGAATAATTACGCGCTAAAGTCAATGTTCAACGGCCTAATTCCATGAATTCATGGTGTCAATAAAATGTTTGCTTTTTAAGCTCAAACCAACCTCATCTTGATAGATAGTATCGATCAGCGCTTTTAATCTCAACTTGGTTTCCGTTCGAACTTTGATTGAACGAATATTTTTAAGTTGCACAGAACTTAATCGCTGCAAATAAAAGATTGTGCGCCGGTCAAGATGGGATCGCCTAGGATCAATGTGCCAATGATTCTGACAAAGCATCCCACCTGAAGCTTCAGAATAATCTAGCGGTAAATCCGTTCGATGACAAACAATACATTGTTGCCACTCTTGCTGAACTCCAAAAGTTGGTAAAAGTTGTAGTTCAAATATATGGCTAATGATTTCTGGATCAAAACCATTATTGATCATATCTAATGCATCTGATGCCATATCAAACCAGACTGGAATGGCTTGATTATCTGAGAACGCCGAATCAATTAAATTTAAAATATACGTGATATAAGCATTACGTTCAATATCTTGATTAATTTGCTCAAATTGGGTGAGCTTTTTTTCTGCATTTAAATAACAAAGGCCTTTTTCTCTAATTAAGCCCACATACGTGCCTCTTGTGAAGGGAAGAATGGCAGCTGCTAATTTAAAACCTCTTTTTCTGGCCCCACGAATGTAAAACATTTTTTTGCCAAATTCGCGAGTAAAAAACTTTACCAACTGGTCACGTTCTCGATAATCTTTGCGAAACATGACAATGCCTTCAAACTGTGCTGTTGTTTGTACTGCCATTAAAACTTACCCTTAATAGTTATCTTTCCGATACCCATATGATTGCAAAAGTGATTGTTTATCACGCCAACCTTCGGAAACCTTTACCCAAAGTTCAAGATAAACTTTGTCACCAAGAAGTCTTTCAATATCTTCACGAGCTAAAGTACCGATTTTCTTTAGCATTTGCCCACCATGTCCAATGATAATCCCTTTTTGGGTGGGACGATCAACAATAATTGTAGCCTGAATATGAATTTTTCGTTTGTCTTGCCGTTTCAAACTTTCAATGACTACTGCTACAGAATGTGGAACTTCTTGTCTAGTTAACATGAGGACTTTTTCCCGGATTAATTCCGCCGCTATGAAGCGTTCTGGATGATCAGTTACTTGGTCATCTGGATAGTATTGAGGGCCTTCAGGTAATTCTGCTGCCAAAGTATCAATAAATTCGGAGACATTGTTACCTTGGATAGCCGAAATTGGGACCACTTCTTTCCAATCCACAGCATCTTTATAGTCGTCCATAATCTCAAGTAATTTGTTTGGATTAATGAGATCAATCTTGTTGATAACCAAATAAACCGGCTTTTTAATCTGTTTCAGATGTTCAATGATGAAGTTATCACCCGCACCCCGTTCTTCATTAGCACTAATCATGAACATTACGGCATCCACTTCATTTAACGTGGATAAAGAAGATTGCACCATAAAGTCACCCAATTTATTGTGAGCCTTATGGATTCCAGGTGTATCAATGAAAATAATCTGTTCTTTATCAGTGGTATAAATACCCTGAATCTTATTTCGTGTCGTTTGAGGGACGTTACTCATGATTGCAATTTTTTGACCAATTACGTAATTCATGAATGTCGATTTTCCGACGTTAGGTCGCCCAACAATTGCAACAAAACCAGAATGAAACTTTTTGTTCTTGTTTGAATTTTCCAAAGTATTTCTCCTATTCTAATGGATTAAAAGCATCCAAATCTTGGGAACAAAAATACATAATCCAATAATTCCCGAAAAACAAGCTGCAATCAAAACTGCACCTGCAGCCATATCCTTAATGTGTTTACCTAACTCACTATAAGTCTTTTCAGTCACTAAATCTACCAAGTTTTCAGCAACAGTATTAAAAGTCTCTGTCACCAACATGGATCCAATACAAGCAATAATCCAGTACCATTCAGGACCTGTCAACCGCAATTCCCAAGCAAACAAAATAACGATAACCGCCAAAATACTATGAATACGCATGTTACGTTCTTCACGAAAAATACGAATAACGCCACTCCAAGCATGGACAAACGATTGCTTAAAAGTATGATTTTTTTCAGTTTGCTTTTTATCTTTTAAGGCCATAAGCATTCAAAATTTCTTTCTGAAGAGGAAACATAATTTTTTGATCTTCGGGCTTAATGTGATCATAACCATTTAAATGTAAAAAACCGTGTACACATAGAAAACCAAGTTCTCGTTGATAAGAATGACCCAAGTACTCTGCTTGTTCTTTAACTTTATCAACCGAAACCATGAGATCACCAATGTTGGGGGTTATCTCTTCTGCTAACTCGTCATCTAAAATAATCGGGGCTTCATCAGAATCATCTTCAATCGCAAAACTGATAACATCGGTTGCCCGATCAACTTGACGATAAGTTTTATTAATTTCATGAATTTCATCATTATGCATTAAAGTCACAGACATTTCAGTATTTTCTGCTAATTTCAGATAATTACCAGCAAATTCTAAAACGTTTTGAATTAATTCAATGTTTTCCTTAGGTTCTTCTTTTGTATGGTCATAAATTTGAATATCCATAATCTAAATCGACTCCATTTTTAATTTGATTTACGTCCCTCATAAGCGTTTATAATTTCTGCTACCACTGGATGACGCACAACATCTTCTGAATCAAAACCGACAAATCCAATGTGCCGAACGTTTTGCAGAATTCGTTGTGCCTCAACTAATCCACTACGAACACCATGGGGTAAGTCAATTTGTGTGATATCCCCATTTACAATCATTTTTGAGCCAAATCCTAAGCGAGTTAAAAACATTTTCATTTGTGCACTGGTTGTATTTTGTGCTTCATCAAGAATAACAAAAGCATCATCCAATGTTCGACCCCGCATGTATGCTAATGGTGCAATTTCAATGACACCTCTATCCATCAATCGAGTAGTATGTTCAGCACCAATGATTTGATAAAGAGCATCGTAAACCGGACGTAAATAAGGATCGACTTTTTCTTTGAGATCACCAGGAAGAAAACCAAGGCTTTCACCAGCTTCAACGGCTGGGCGGGTCAAAATTAATTTATCAACTTCGCCCCGTTTTAAAGCAGCAATTGCCATCACAACTGCTAAATATGTTTTCCCAGTTCCTGCCGGGCCAATTCCGAAAGCGACGTCGTTTCGTTTAACAGAATCAACGTACTGTCTTTGACCATAGTTTTTAACCCTTACTGCTTTGCCCTTATTATCCTTAATTAGGGTTTCCTTATACATATCTTGAAAATAGTTCAAAGTACCTTTATCAGCCATTTTCATTGCACTGACAACGTCTGCACTGTTCAACTGAATGCCTTGTTTAACAAGTGACAAAAGATTTTTGAACACGTTTACTGTTCGTTTAACTGGCTCCTCTTCACCTGAAATGGTGATTTTTTCTCCAAACGGATGGATTGAGACCTGCATGCCTTCTTCAAGAATTTGCACAAATTTATCTTGGTTACCAAGAAGCGACATTTCTTCGCTTGGATTTGATAACAGAAATTCCTTTTCAACTGTTTTTTGTTCAGCCAAGTGGTATTTGCTCCTTAATTAATGTTTATTTTGCTACGGTTCTAGCTAAGTTGACTCTTTACTGCCTGATTAACCAACTTACCATCTGCTTTGCCTTTAACCTTAGGCATTACGGCACCCATTACTTTACCAAGATCAGAGGTGCTGCTTGCCCCAACCGAAGCAATCGTATCTGCAACAATTTTTTCAATTTCTTCTTTGCTTAATTGCTGAGGCATATATTTCCCAACAATTTTGAGTTCGGCTTCCGTGCCTTTAACTAAATCGTCACGGTTACCTTTTTTAAACTCTTCAATAGATTCTTTACGCTGTTTATATTCACGAGCAATAACCGTTTGAGCTTCTTCGTCACTCAATTCGTGGTTTACCTTAACCTTTTCATTCATCAACGCCGCTTTAATCATTCGAATAACACTTAAAGTATCCTTGTCTCTGGCTTTCATTGCTGTTTTCATATCGTCTGTAATTGTTTGTACTAGGCTCATCAGTATATCCCCTTATCAAAGTTTATGATACAAAAAAAGCTCCTGATTTTTCAGGAGCATTAAAAATTAGAAGCGTTTCTTGTTCTTGCGTTTTCTTGCAGCTTCTGATTTTAACTTGCGTTTTACACTTGGCTTTTCGTAGAATTCACGTTTACGATATTCTTGTAAAGTACCTGATTTAGAAACTGTACGTTTAAAGCGGCGAAGAGCGTCATCAAGTGACTCGTTTTTACGAACGACTGTTTTTGACATTTTGAATCCCTCCCTCCGAGCTCTAAAGTAACGACAAACTTATTGAATTAAATCTGTGTTCTTTATTATTATACATAACATAGATTTTTACGTCAACAAAACAATTGCGGTTTTTTAAAATTCATTTGAAAGTTCATAAAACCGTTTTCATTCCCGTCCCTGTATGGTAGACTTAACTTAAAAGGATGAGGGTGATTGATTATGTCAACAAAAGTATTTATAATTTCTGATTCAGTTGGAGAAACTGCAGATTCTGTAGCCAAGGCTGCTTCTGCTCAATTTCCAAATGAAAAATTTGAATTTGATCGTTATCCGTTTACACAGACAACGTCTTTACTCGATGGCATTTTGAAACGTGCAAAACGTCAAAAAGCCATGGTATTTTCTACATTTGTTAATCCAGAACTAAATAAGTTTGCAAAAGATCAATGTGAGCAAGCCAAAATCTTGTATTATGATGTTTTAACCCCTGCAATTTCGCTTTTTAAACAACAAACAGGTCAAAAAGCAGCTAATAAACCTGGGACTGTGCATAGTTTAGATGAAGGCTACTTTGACAAAATTGCTGCAATGGAATTTGCCGTAACCTATGATGATGGTAAAGATCCGACTGGCTTCTTAAAGGCTGATATTGTGCTTCTTGGTGTTTCTCGGACTTCAAAAACACCACTTTCTCTTTACTTAGCTAATAAAGGATTTAAAGTTGCCAATCTACCACTTGTACCACAAGCTGCAATTCCTGATGAAATTTGGAAAGTTGATCCTAAAAAAATCTTCGGTTTAACTACAACGCCAGAAGTTTTAAATGATATTCGACGGCAACGAATGATTTCTTATGGTTTAAATCCAGATTCTTCATACTCTAACACGGAAGGAATCAAACTCGAGTTAGATTACGCTGATGAAATCTTCAAACGTTTGGGATGTTTAGTCATCAAAACTTCTAATAAATCCATTGAGGAAACTGCAACATTAATTATGGAAAGTCTCGATGTGGATGTAAGCGAAGAATAAGAATTTTACAAAAAGAGCGAATAAAACAAGACAAAGTCGGCAAAAACTATGTTTTTGCCGACTTTGTTTTGTTTTTTTAATTTACTTTAAAAACGCATCAAATTCAGTTTGTTCAAGTACATCGGAAACTAAATCAGGATTAAACTTTTCTGCTCTCAGCATGGCAATTTCATAACCATACGGCGCATATTTTTGTTTAACATCATTAGGATCTGGAATCCACGGAGTTTCCATAATCTTTGGAACCGCCGTGAGTTGAGGATGGTGGACTATTTTATTCAGCGTTTTAAATCCAATTGTGCCCAGACCAATATCTGCATGCCGATCTTTATGACTCCCCTGCGGATTTTTGGAATCATTCAAATGGATAACCTTTAAATAGTTCAAACCAACTTTTTGGTCGAACTCTTCAAGAACGTCGTCAAAGTGATCTCGAATCCCATAACCTGCATCACTCGTATGACAGGTATCAAAACAGACAGCAATCTTATCCTGCAACTTTACTCTTTTAACGATTTCAGCAATCTCTTCAAAAGTTTTCCCGACCTCAGTCCCTTTTCCGGCCATCGTTTCGATTGCAATCTGAACATGTTGATCTTCAGACAGGATTTCATTTAATCCCTGCACAATCTGATCAATTGCAGCCTGTGGCCCAGCTCCCACATGGGCTCCTGGATGTAAAACAATTTCACTCGCACCCAAGGCATCCGCCCGTTTGATTTCATTCTTTAAAAAATTGACCCCAAACTCGAAACTTTCCGGCTTTTTTGTGTTTCCTAAATTCACAATATAAGGTGCATGAATGATCAAGTTGCTTAGCGAGTTTTGCTGCATGAGCTTTTGACCCTCAGAGATCCGAAGCTCTTCAATCGGTTTGCGCCTCGTATTCTGCGGAGCACCTGTATAAATCATAAACGTATTCGCTTTATAAGCAATTGCAGTTTCTACTGAACCCAAAAACATTTTAGGTGCTTTCATACTTACGTGAGATCCTAATAACATGCCTTATTCCTCCTCGTAAATTCCAATCGCTTTAATAACTTGTTTTGCAGCGGTTCCTTTTTCCCAACTTGTAAATTTCTTCTGAAACTCATTAAACTGACGGTCATAGTTGGCAAACGTCCCCTCAAAGTCAAACACCGAGAGTTGTTTATAAAATTCCGTTGACGTGGTCACAATTGGGCCAGGACATTCTTCTAAATAATTAAAATAAAAACCTCGTAGTTTACCTGCATAGTGATCTAAATCATAAGGGAAAAAGAGCATTGGTCGATGCAAGTTGGCAAAATCAAACATAACTGATGAGTAATCGGTAATAAGCAAATCACTAATCAAATAAAGTTGATTAATGTCAGTATCAGCTAAAATTCTCACACGTTTTTCAAATCCACGAATATCAATATGATCTTTAACCAAATAATGAGGTCGAATAATCAGAATTGTATCACGTGAAACTAGCGAAAAAAACTTTTTTAAATCAAACGGTAAATCAAAACGATAGCGTCCCTTATAAATAAACTCATCATCCCGCCAAGTTGGCGCGTACAAAACTACTTTAGCATCACTAGCACCAAGAATTTTAAGTTTTAAATGACGAATAGTGTCTAAATTATTATCTAAATACAACACATCATTGCGCGGGTACCCCGATCGAATAAATTTATTATTAAAGCCAAATGCACGTTTGAAAATGGCTTCTGAATAAGAATTAGGAGCAATCAAATAATTCCAACGTGCTGATTCTTTTTTAAAAGCTGCATGATATTCTGTCGTAGTTGTCCCAGGGATCTCCACGTTTTCAATATCTATACCCAATTTCTTTAATGGTGTTCCGTGCCAGGTTTGCACATATGTAGTTCCCCGATTCTTATGCCACCACAATGGCATGCGTGAATTAAACACCCAGTATTCCGCACGTGCAACAGTCCATATCCATTTAAACGACCAACGTTTTAGTATCTGAATTTCTGGATATGTTCTTTTTACTTCTTCAAAACGTCGACCCTTAATGCCAAAAAACAAGGAAGGTGCATACTCTGGATGGGTCAAAACTAATTCTTGATAGATTGCTGCAGGATTATCACTAACATCTTGCCCATTAAAACTTTCAAAAATAATTAAGTGGCGTTTAATAGGCAAACAAATAAGACAGTCATTGATTAATATCAAAAAGTAGCGGATTAGAACTTTTATGAGTTGTCCAATCATATGAAACATTTAAAAGCCACTCCGTTTCATCAAAAAATCAATTATTCGTTCCGCAGCCTTACCATCATTATATTGATTCCACGTTTCATTAATTGCCATAATAATACTTTTTTGGTCTTCTGGATTTGCAAAAAAACGTGAAAGTTGATCAACACTAGTAATCATAATGGCATGAAAGTCATCAGAAAAATCCCTTTGTAAACCAACTTTCTTTTCAAAATCGTTTTGGTCAAAGGTAAATAACCCAATATTATGCGCATTATCAAGCAAAGTATAATCAAATAAAATAGACGAGTAATCCGTGACAAGTGTATCGGTAACCGTTAATAACTCATCTGTTGAGATTTTTGGATCAATTGAAGTAATAAAAGATTCTTTTTGCTCCCATTGCTTTTCCAAATCCTGTAAATGAGGATGCAACCGTAAAATTAAAACGGTATTTTTTGGTAATTTCAGATTTTCAAATCCCGGAGCAAAAGAAAATTTGACTCCCTTCCGATAGGTCGGCGCATATAAAATCAAACGCTTGTCCTTTAGTTCAGGGTAACGGGTAAAAAATTTATCTCTTGCTTGAGTAACCCAATTTTTATCACTAAATTTATCTGATCTTGGGTAACCCAATTTGCGCATTTGATGACCATCTAGACGATAATTTATTTGAAAAATATCAGCCATTTTTTGAGAACCAACGAAAATATCATCCATCACATCGTAAACCCGTTGAAATCGGACTTGCGCTGATGGACGTCGTCGTTCAGTTGAGGGATCACTGAATCCGAATTCTTTAATAGCCCCATTTGCATGCCATAACTGTGACACTCGCATCCGTTTTGTTTTGATAATTCCTCCCATAAAAGGATAGTAATTATCAATTAAAATTAACTTACTACGCATTAATTGAGGGATTAACTTAAAAAATACAAAAGAGCCATTATCGAATTCCGTTAATTGAATGGTTTTAATAGTTTTTAATTCTTGAACATCGTTTTCAACCTCATGCTGATAATAGACATTCAGTTTTAGTGGTGCAATTCGTTCTGCTAAACGGCTAACAAACTCATTATTATTTCCAAAACTCATTAAATAAGTGACTTGTGTTTTTCTTTGCCCAGCAAATAATAGCGAACATAGTCGAACGAGAAACATATAAATATTCTTCATTTCGCTTGCTCCTTGATTTATAGTGACGGCTCATAGAAATGCCCTAAAATTTTGACACTCCCAGAAATGCTTACAAACGCTTTCGGGTCTGACTCCTTCATCGCCATTTCCAGTTCACTCATTTCATATCGTGAAATAATAGTAAACAGGATGGTTTTTTGATGATGATTGTAGGCACCTTCAGCTCCGTGAACAATTGTAATACCTCGCCGAATATGGTTTTGCACACTATCAATCACGCTCTTCGGCCTATCCGTGACAATCATCACTTGCATGCGTTGTTGCCTAGTATACGTCATGTCCATAATTTTGGCATTTACAATTAAACCAATGGCGGAATAAAATGCGTATGGCCAA
Organism: Pediococcus sp.; assembly: GCF_003533255.1. Classification (NCBI taxonomy): domain Bacteria; kingdom Bacillati; phylum Bacillota; class Bacilli; order Lactobacillales; family Lactobacillaceae; genus Pediococcus; species Pediococcus sp. The sequence continues at coordinate 41,083 of NZ_DOEM01000002.1, read as the reverse complement.
CCATAAACGTATCCTGCTGCACAAACAATAAATGCATTAAACACCATATTAATGGTCCCAATACTTTTTCCTGTTCGTTTTCGTAAAACCATTCCTAAAATATCTAGACCACCAGTTGACAGTCCGTTTTTTAAGGCTAGCCCTGTACCATAACCGTTTACTGCTCCACCAAAAATAGCGCAAATGATTGGATCCGTAGTCAACGTCATGGGATGCAACACTTTAATCATAATACTTGCAAGACCAACCGATAAAATCGTAAATAAAGTGAATCGATGACCAATCTGAGCCCATGCTAAGAAAAACAGCGGAACGTTTAAGACAAAAAGCATAAGCGCTGTCGATAGACTAAAAGGCAGATAGCGACCACTTAGTGTCGAAACTAACTGCGCAAAACCGGTAATTCCTGAAGCATAGATCTTACCTGGGGTCCAAAAGAAGTTCATCGCGATTGAAACTAAAATTGCATAAATAAAAGCAGTTCCAGCTAAGGCAGTGTATTGATGTCGTTTGGCAATCTTTTTAAACTGTTTATCCATGAAAAGTCATTAATTCTCCTTTTCCCAATGAGCTTTTCTGAAAGTGTCTCGGCCACCAGCCTCTTCCTGTGCGTATCTTTCAGGATTTTTTCGATAGAAATCCTGATGATAATCTTCTGCAGGATAAAATGGAGCCACATCTTCAATTTTGGTCACAATTGGATCGTCAAACTGTTCACTTACTGCAAGTGCATCCCGTGATTGTTCTGCAATTCGGCGTTGCTCTGGACTATTCACAAAGATAACTGGTCGATAATTATCTCCCCGATCTTGAAATTGGCCCATAGCATCGGTTGGATCTGTTTGTTGCCAGTAAATTTGAACTAACTGTTGATAAGACATAATTTCAGGATCAAATGTAATCTTAACTGCCTCAGTATGGCCAGTTGTATGCGAACTAACCTCTTCATAGGTGGGATTCACAGTGTGACCACCTGTATAACCAGAAACTACCTTTTTAATGCCTAGCAACGAGTCAAATGGTTGAACCATGCACCAAAAACATCCACCGGCAAAAATTGCTGTTTCTTCTTTACTCATTATTCAACATCTCCATTTTTACAAAATTAACTTCAAGCTACATTCAGCTTATATAGTATCATAACCCACTTTTGTTTTCTGATTTTTTGATTAAATAATTAAAATCAGCTGGTAATCTTAAGCATTACTCAGCTGATCAAAATTTATAATCTATTTATTTTCGTTATTTTCATCATTTTCATTTACTGAAAATAGATGTAATTCTTGTAGTTGTTTCTCAGCTACTGGTCGTGGTGCAGAAGTCATTGGCTCAACGGCTTTTGAATTCTTAGGAAAGGCAATAACATCGCGAATATTATCACGTTTAGCTAGCAAACGTGCAAAACGATCCAAACCAATTGCAAGGCCACCATGTGGTGGAAAACCAGTATCCAACGCATCCAAGAGATAACCAAAACTCTTTTCAGCCCGCTCTTTGGTAAATCCTAAGGCTTTCAGCATGCGGCCTTGAAGTTTGCGATCATGAATACGAATTGATCCACCACCAAGTTCCAAACCATTTAAAATAATGTCATAGCTTTGTGCACGCGCTTTATGAGGATCTTCATCATCGTTCATTAGATAGTGTACATCTTCTTCATTTGGCATCGTGAATGGATGGTGCGCAGGAACCCAACGTCCATCCCCTTCGTCATATTCAAACAATGGCCAGTCTACGACCCACAGATAGGCAAATTTGTCGTCTGGAATCATATTCTGCTCTTTTGCAATTGTAACCCGCAAATATGCCAAAGTATCTGCCACAACTTTGATACGGTCAGCAACAAATAATAGTAAATCACCATTCTTAGCTTCGGTGGCATTTAAAATCTGTTCCCGAATCGCATCATCTTTAAAGAATTTAGCAATGGGGCCTGAAAAACTATCATCTGTAACTTTCAGCCAAGCTAACCCCTTTGCGCCAAACCGTTTAATATATTCGGTGTACTTGTCAATTGCCTTGCGAGAATATAAGTCAGCGCCACCAGGAACCGCAATTGCTTTAACTTGTCCACCATTCGCAACAGCCCCTGAAAAGACTTTGAATTCGGAATCTTTCATAATGTCAGAAAGATCCTTTAATTCCATTCCAAAACGAACGTCAGGTTGATCCGTTCCAAAGCGGGCCATAGATTCATTCCAACTAATTCGGTCAAAAGGTAATTTAACGTCAATATCTAAGGTGTCTTTCATGACTTTAGCAATTAAGCCTTCGGTCAAATCTTGAATCTCTTCTGCATCTAGAAAACTAGTTTCCATATCGATTTGGGTAAACTCAGGTTGACGGTCCCCGCGTAAATCTTCATCACGGAAACAACGTGCAATTTGATAATAGCGATCAAAACCTGCCCCCATTAACAACTGCTTAAATAATTGTGGTGACTGTGGCAAAGCATAGAAATGCCCAGGATAAAGTCTTGAAGGAACTAAATAATCACGGGCTCCTTCAGGCGTTGATTTCGTTAAATCTGGCGTTTCAATGTCAATAAACCCGTTTTCATCAAAGTAGCTATGAACAGCTTGGGTGATACGATTACGAATCATCAGGCCCTTTTGCATTTCAGGGCGTCGTAAGTCAAGGTATCGATATTTAAGACGTAATTCATCAGAAACGTTGATATTGTCTTGAATGTAAAATGGTGGTGTTTTCGCCTTATTTAAAATCTTTGCTTCATGGACCTCAACTTCGACTTCCCCAGTTTTCATGTTCGGATTAATTTCTTTTTCTGATCTTGGAACAACTTTCCCGTTAATTTCAATGACGTATTCGCTACGTAGCTCATCAGCGACATCTAAAGCCGTTTCAGAAAATTCCTTACTGAAAACTAACTGAACGATTCCTTCACGATCACGTAAATCAATAAAAATTAAATTACCCAGATCACGTCGCTTCTGAACCCAACCTTTTAAAACAACGTCTTGGTTCAAATATTGTTTATTCACTAATCCAGCATATGTTGTGCGTTTCATATTACCTATCTCCTATTTCTCTAAGAATTTGCCAAATAGTTTTGGAAAATTTTTATACACATCTTCAAGTTTGACTTGGTGCTCATCACCCGTGGCCATGACCTTTAAATTTACCACTTGATTAGCCAACTCGTCGTTTCCAATTGTCATCACAATTTTGGCATTCAGCCGATTAGCTGTTTTAAACTGTGCTTTAGGTTTTCGATCGAGATAATCTTGATCAGCACTAAAGCCATTTTCACGAACAGCCTCAACTATTTTTAAGGTTTCAGCCTTTGTCTCATCACCAATTCCCACAACATAAACATCTAATGAGTTAGTTTCCGGCAATGCTGCCTTTTGAGCCTGCATCAATAATAAAAGTCGCTCAACACCTAGCCCAAAACCAATTCCTGGCGTCTCTGGGCCTCCCAATTCTTCAACTAGGCCATTATACCGGCCACCAGCACAAACTGTAACGTCGCCATCTCCTAGCACCTTATCATGCGCCATAATTTCAAAAATCGTGTGATTATAATAATCTAGTCCGCGCACCATGGATGCATCTACTTCATAGGGCATATCTAAGTCATCTAAAAGTTGTTTAACAGTTTCAAAATGTTTTTTTGAATCTTCACTCAGATAATCCAAAATGGAAGGCGCATCAGCAACTAATTTTTGGTCATTCTTATCCTTGCTATCTAGTACTCGTAAAGGATTCCGGTGCAAACGTTCCTTGGAATCATCACTTAATTCATCAAAATGAGGTTCTAGATAAGCAATCAATGCTGCTCGATAAGCTTTCCTAGTTTCTTGATCACCCAAAGTATTAATCACAAGTTTGAGATTTTTAATTCCCAATTTTTTCAATAAATGCATGCCCATCGAAATGACTTCAACATCTAAATTAGGACTTTCACTACCAAATGCCTCTACACCAATTTGATGAAATTCACGAAGTCGACCTGATTGTGGTCGCTCATATCGAAACATTGGTCCCATGTAGTAAAGTTTAACTGGCTTAATTTGTTCCGGACCATAAAGCTTATTTTCAACAAAAGCTCGCACAACACCAGCAGTTCCTTCAGGACGAAGGGTGATGTGTCGATCCCCTTTATCGTGAAAATCATACATTTCCTTTGTCACAATATCAGATGTATCACCAGCACTTCGAGAAAAAACTTCAAAATTTTCAAACATTGGGGTACGAATTTCGTTAAATCGATAATTTGCAAACAATTTTTTTGCAACATCTTCAATGTAACTCCAAGCAACAGCCTCTTCAGGTAAAATGTCGGCCGTCCCTTTTGGACGTTGATATTTCATAGTAAACCCTCCTATAGATCTTAAAAAATTCTAAAAACAATAAAAAACGCCCTTGTTTTTATACAAGGGCGCTTAGGCGCGGTACCACCTTAATTAAATACTCATCTAGATAACGTCTTACAACGGAGTCTGAATATCAGACTCACCTCGAAAGTGTCTTTAGCAGATCCAAATACCCACTCACAGCAATTCTGGGTTCTCTGAAAAAGGAGACTGCTTACTATTCTTTGTCTCTGGTTTTAATATTAAACTACCATTAAAATTACTAAACTATCGGTTCGCTGTCAAGGGTTCAAAGAGAAATATCGCAATTTTCGCGTCATCTGGTATATAATAATGAAAAGAATCTGAAATACGGAGTATAAATTATGACCACTAAGTTTCGCAATCTAATCAAGCAAAATCGACTTCAACTAAGCATCATTTTAATTTGTTTAATTGCCACATTTTTTCTGACACATACGCTCTTTTCTGATAAAACAGTGCGTGTTAGTTTAGATAATGTGGTGGTTCGCACCGGACCAGCCCTTTCATATTCCAAATCTGGAATAGTTAATTCAGGAAAACGGGTCACTGTTTTAAAGAAGAAAAGTGGTTGGCTACGTGTTCGCTATAATGACGATCATTTCGGCTGGATTCCCAGCTGGCTGACCAACCGCAAATTTAATTTCAGTAAGGCCACCAATCTTTCCGAAGCAACTATTGTGTTAGATCCTGGTCACGGTGGCAATGACTCTGGTGCTCTAGGAATTAATCAAAAACATGAAGAAAAGACTTACACTTTAAAAACAGCCAAACTTGTACAAAAATCACTTGAGGCAAAAGGCGCACGTGTTTTGATGACAAGATCAACCGATGAATACGTAAGTCTGGCAGCTCGAGCAACTATGGCCAATAAACACAAAGCAAATGCCTTTATCAGCTTTCATTATGATTCTGCACCAGAAAACAACTCTGGTTCCGGTGATACCACTTACTACTACCACAAAAAAACGTCATTAAGGCTCGCCGAATTAGTGAATATCCAGCTAAAATCAAAAATCAGTTTAAATAATCGAGGTGTCCAATTTGGGGACTTCGAAGTGATTCGTGACAATACGCAACCCGCATTGTTAATTGAGGGCGGCTATATCAACACCAGCAACGATTTTAAACAAATTAGTAGCTATCACTACCGAAAGCAAGTTGCTTCTGCAGTCACAGTTGCACTTACCCAGTTTTTTGAATAGGACTTTTTAGTTAAAAATAACCAATAATTCGGCTAGGTCTTTAATTTGTTTTTCAGGTGAACTTGTCACTTGAATAGTATGATCCGGGTCAAATAGAATTCCTTTAATACCCGCGTTATGAGCTGCCAAAATGTCGAGATTACGATCTCCAATCATGATGGCAGTTTTTTTGTTGACTTTAAACTGTTTAATTAAATAATTTAAAGAAGCTGGATTCGGTTTCCTAGGAAACTGATTGGCTCCTGTCACATACCCTGTAAACAATTCTCCGAAACCATGCATTGCTAATAATTTCTTAGCTTGATCATCTCGATGGGTAAGCAAAAAGTTACGGCCGTTCCAAAGGACGTTTTTCTGGCAGACTTCATAGGCATTTGAAAATGGTATTGCCCTGCCCAAAATTTCCGATTCATATTTCGCATAATCTTGTTTAAGATTTGCGAGATCCAAACCATTTTTATGCGCATATTTTGCTAGCGTTTTCCCTAATGACCCTCGCCGCATGGCCTGATATAAATCAACTGCCGTCGTGTGAAGTACCTGATTTGCGGTTAAAGCCGCTTCGAAACTTTCGACCATAATTGGATAAGTATCAAACAAAGTCCCATCAAAATCCCAAAATAAATCCATGTGAAAACTCCTAACTTAAAGTTGATCCGTGTCATAAATAATGGTTACTGGCCCGTCATTTTGCAAATCAACTTGCATGTCAGCCCCAAATTCGCCAGTTTCAACTATGACACCAGCTTCTCTTAGTTTCTGATTAAATTGGTCATAACATTTCTTTGCATGTTTCGGATCCCCGGCATCCGTAAAACCAGGACGGTTACCATGCTTCGTATCTGCATAAAGTGTGAATTGAGAAACAGACAAAATGCTACCATTCACTTTTGCTAAATTTAAATTCATTTTGTGCTTTTCATCTTCGAACACACGAAGGTTAACAATTTTATGAACTAAATAATCAATTTGTTCAGTGCCATCCTTATCTTCAAAACCAACCAATAATAAATAACCAGTGTTAATTTTACCGACTGATTCTTGTTTTATGGAAACTTGTGCATGTTTAACTCGCTGTAAAACTACTCTCATTATCAATTACTCCTTTTATAAAAATTAAAACAAAAACCCTGAAGTCTAAACTAAAATCCTTAAACATAAGATTAAAGTTAAATTTCAAGGTCAGTTTGTAAGCTTAATGTGTAGGTCGCTTGACCACGTATACATCCTTCACAGTTTTTAAACTATCCATAATATGATTAAGATGATTCAAATTGCGCACACCAACTGTCAAACTGATTGTCACCATGCGATTATGATCAACTTTTCCATTTACAGAATTTAAGTAGCGTGTTGTGTTATTGACTTTTTTTAATATATCGTTCAACATGCCATTACGATTATAGCCTTCAACTTCAAGATCGGCCGCATAATTGTTATGTGCATCAGCCGTATCTTCCCATTCAACACCAATCAACCGTTCGTCCTGGGACTCAGCATGTGTCACATTTGGACAATCTTCACGATGAACCGAAACACCACGCCCTTTGGTAATATAACCCACAATCGGATCCCCTGGAACTGGATTACAGCAATGACTTAACCGAACCAAAAGGTTATCGGCCCCTTCAATAATAATACCGCTCGAGGAACTCTTCTTTTTGCGTTCCTTTTCTGAATCATGATCATTTGAAATTGTCTGGTGCTCTTCAAGGAGTTCATGTTCTTCTTGCCGTTTTCGATCTTCCTCTTGTTTAGCGCGGACATCATCAGTTAATCGATTAGCTACCCCAACCGGAGCGAGATCTCCAAAACCAACTGCAGCATATAGATCATCGACAGAACTATAGTGTAGTTTATTAGTAACTTTTTCGAGCTTCTCCGACTCTAGGACAATTAATGGATCAAAACCTGTTTGCCTAAGTTGGTGTTCAATAGCTTCGCGGCCTTTTTCGATATTTTCAGAACGGTCTTGCTGTCTAAAAAATTGCTTAATTTTATTACGTGCTCTACGAGTAGAGACTAAATTAATCCAATCGTGACTTGGTCCCGCAGAACTAGAAGAAGTTAAAATATCGACAATGTCGCCATTTTTAATTTTATAATCCAATGGCACAATCTTTCCATTGACCTTGGCACCCGTCGTATGGTTTCCAACTTCTGTATGAATCGTGTAAGCCATATCCAATGGACCGGATCCTTTGGCAAGTTCAAAGACGTCTCCCTTGGGTGTAAATGCATAAACGCGATCGCCAAAAAGATCGCCCTTTACAGAATCCATAAAATCAGCGGCATCTTTACTTTCATCCTGTAGCTCAACAATTTCTTTAAACCAATTCAGCTTTTTGCCAGTATCACTGGTTTGAACTTTATCTGTTTTACCTTCTTTATACGCCCAATGAGCTGCAACACCATATTCAGCAACTCGGTGCATTTCCTCAGTTCGAATTTGAACCTCTAGAGGTTTGCCTTCTGGACCAACAACCGTTGTGTGTAATGACTGATACATATTAGCCTTGGGCATCGCGATATAATCTTTAAAACGGCCAGGCATCGGTTTCCAGCGAGTGTGAATGGCTCCTAAAACTGCGTAGCAATCCTTAATAGAAGGAGTGATAACTCGAATAGCCAGCAGATCATAAATCTGACTAAATTGTTTGTGTTGGTCAACCATTTTTCGGTAAATAGAATAGATATGCTTAGGACGACCATAAATATCAATTTCATGTAAATTTAAAGCATCTAACGCGTCTTTAATGTCCTTAATTGCTAAAGCAATATACTCTTCGCGTTGATCGCGGCGAGAATTCATCAAATGCGCAATTCGATAATATTGTTGTGGATTTAAATACCGTAACGAAATATCCTCTAATTCCCATTTAATGGTACTAATTCCTAATCGATCGGCAAGCGGTGCATAAATTTCCAACGTTTCATTTGCAATTCGGCGTTGTTTGTCCGGGCGCAGGTGCTCCAAAGTTCGCATATTATGCAATCGATCAGCTAATTTTACAATAATGACCCGAATATCTTTTGACATCGCAAGTAGTAACTTACGATGATTTTCAGCAAGTTGTTCTTGGTTAGATTTATAGCGAATTTTACTAATCTTGGAAACGCCATCCACAATAACGGCGACATCAGAGCCAAATAACTCCTTGATGTCTCCCAAAGTAATAAGTGTATCCTCGACCGTGTCATGCAAAAAACCCGCACAAATTGTTGCCGGATCCATTTTTAGTTCAGCTAAGATCCCCGCAACTTGAATAGGATGCATAATATAAGCTTCACCAGATTGACGATATTGATCCTGATGAACATAGGTGGCAAAATCACAAGCTTTCTGAACAATCGCCACGTGATCGGCATTCATATATTTTCGACACATATTTAAAACATCTTGAGCAGAAAGAACCGGCTCTTGTGACATAAGTAAGCCCCCTTTATAATTTTTAAAACTTTAGAGATTAACTCGTTAACCCATATGCAATATAACTTGTGCTCAAATAAACAATTACAAAATAGTAAGCGTATCTTGGTAAAAACAAATACACACCTAGTAAAAAGAAAATTGGAAATAACCACAATAACGCCCAGTGCACACGATTAGCCTTAATTAAAGATCCCAAAATTATGGCAGCTAGTGTATTAATGATCATTAAAAACCACAGATCAATAAAAACATGGGAAGCACTTGTAATATGTAAAACAAACGGTAATAAGACGCCTAAAACCACCCCGGCAACCCAATATCGCCATTTTATTTGGACAAAAAATTTTAAAGTTTTATTCAAATTCATCCCTCCACTGCTGACTTTCAAAGTATATTTCCTAATTCTACCTCATTTCCTTTAAAACGGAAATAGCAGAAAGTAAATATAATGGTGCCGTTTCTGCACGTAAAATTCGGGGTCCGAGGCCAACACTTACAAACCCCACGTCTCTTAAGGATTCGACCTCACTATTAGCTAATCCACCTTCTGGACCGAACAACACTAATGCAGTGTCATTCGGTTGCATTTTTCCAATTTGGGCGTGTAATTGTGTGTGCTCGCCATGCTTGGCAGATTCTTCATAAGCCACAATTTTAAACTTTCCCGGCCATTTAGATAAAGTTTGCAAATCATTATAATAGGTCACAGTTGGAATATAATTGCGATGTGATTGCTCTGCAGCCGACTTTGCAACTTTTTGGAGACGCTCAACTTTTCGCGTGACCTTTTTTTCTGGCCATCTAGCTACAGAAAATTCGGTTGGCAAAAAAATAAAATTTCTTGCGCCCATTTCCGTGCCCTTTTGCACAATATATTCACTTTTATCACCTTTAGAAATGCCACATGCAATCGTCACTTCTACTGGCAGTTCCGCCGATTTTTCAAGTTGATAGATAGGCATTATATGAGCCTCTTGGGGATCAATTCTTTCAATTTTCCCAATAAAAACCTCATGCTTTTTTGAAACAAATTCAGCCTGATCATTCACTTTAGCACGCATCACTCGTACCAAATGGTGAAAATTATCACCGGCTATTGAAAAAGAAACTTTTGTTTGAATCATCTGATCAGTAAAATAACGTTGCATGCCTTTACTCCTTCCCATCTTATCTATATTGATCAAAACTTTGATTAGGTTTCACTAATTTAACATCACTGATCTTCCGCCGGCTTTTTTGCTACGATTGCCCGCCAATCTTTCATTTGTAAAACTTCAATAATTTCGAAATTATCTTTTTGCAAATCATCAAGGATTAAATTTAATTTATCTTTGATAATTCCAGAAGTAATAAATAAACCACCCGGCTTCAAATATTTTTTTGCTTGTGGTACTAAAGGCTCAATGATTTCAGCCAAAATATTTGCCACAACAACATCTGCTTGTACTTGAATTCCCTCAAGTAAATCATTTGGTTTGATTTCAATATTTTTTACATCTGGATTTAGCTTTAGATTCTCCACAGCCGAATCAACCGCCACCTGATCCAAATCAAAGGCCCTAATTTTTCCTGCCCCCATTTTGCTGGCCGCAATACTTAAAACACCTGAACCAGTACCAACATCAATGAGTTCTTCGCCACCACGTAAATACATCTCCAACGCCTGCAAACACAATTGTGTTGTGGGATGGGTTCCCGTCCCGAAGGCCATACCAGGATCTAACTTTAAAATCTTTTCCTCATCGGCCGTTTTTTTGTAAGTTTCCCAATCGGGAACTACCGTTAAATAACGGGTAATTCGAACTGGATGATAATACTTTTTCCAAGCAGTTTGCCATTCCGTTTCTTCTAATGGCTTTTGCAAGACGTTTGCAGGCACTGGGTCTAAACCAAAGCTTATAAGTTGGTCAACTTGATGTTTAATTTGTGGTAACAAGTCGTCAACTTTTATTGATTCAGGATAATACCCGGTCACTGATGCACCACTTTTGATATGAGGAATATCCGCCAAATTTAAGATTTCCCCAAATCGACCAGCGCGTAATTTTTTATAATCTTCAGCGTCTTCGATCTTAACTCCCTTGGATCCAGCCGTTTCCAAAATATTAGTAACTGCTTCTACTGCCTCATTTGAGGTTTGTACAATTATTTCTGTCCATTTCAAAGTTATCAATCTCCTTAAATGTTATTGCCAACCGTACGTTTTAAACTCAATATCACGTTTCCTCATTTTTGATACATAAGGATTCCCCGCTACGAAGTATCGTAACGGTTCAGACGTCCAAACACCTTTATTTGGAACCCCAATCCGGCCACTCTGAATAATATGCGTCGCCGTTTTAAAGTCTTCAAGATCTAAGCTTAAGGAACCCTCATTCAAACGAGTCCCCTTTAAAGACTTAGGGATGCCAAAGGCTTGCATTAATTTTCCAGGTCCACTGGTGAGTTCAAATGGCTGTTGCACTTTTCGATTCTTACGAAATTGAGATAATCCCTCCGCAGGTTGTACGGCACGAATTAAAACACCCTGAGGATCGTCAACTTTTTGAGTAATCAAATTCAAGAGCAATTGCGTTCTCATTTGGTAAATATAAATGGTACCAGCTTCATGATAAAGTGGTTCATTTTTAGGTGTCCGGTGTCCTTGAAAAGCGTGCGCTGCTTGATCTTTAGGACCGATATATGCCTCATCTTCAACAATGTAGGCACTCAACATCCCAAGCTCGGTTTCAAAACAAATTTTTTTGCCTAATAATTTCTTAGCAATATCTGCTGTGTTTCCGCTAAGGAGAAAATGTTGAACCTGTTCAAAACTTGTTGTCATCTAAAACTCACCAATCTATACGATTAATTTATGCTACTTGTATTTTACAGCTTTAACTTCATAGAAAGCAAAAAAGAATTTAATCCTAGTAAAGGACCAAACTCTTTAGTTTTAAATTTGAATTAAAGCATCATTATTTAGCTTTTCGATCATCAAATTCTTTTTCACTAGCAGCCTTTTGTGGTAAGACCAAATTTAGTACAATTCCTAAAACTGTTGCAACGGCTAAACCTGAAAACTGATACTGTCCCAACTGCAGATAAGCATTTCCAATCCCAATAACCAAGATAGCTGAAGTAATCATGAGGTTACGTTTAATATTGAAATCTACTTTCTCATCAATTAATACCCGTAGTCCATTGGAAGCAATTGTTCCGAACAAAAGAAAACTTATTCCGCCAATTACAGGTGAAGGAATGCTTTGAATTAGGGCACTCAGTTTACCAATAAAACTAAATATAATTGCAAACATTCCGGCACCAGCCAAAACATAAACACTGTGGACTTTGGTGATTGCCAAAACACCAATATTTTCACCATAACTTGTAACAGGTGGGCCACCAACAAATCCAGCAATAAGAGATGCGGTCCCGTCACCAGCCAAAGTATGGTTTAATCCAGGATCTTCAAAGAAGTTCCGTTTAGTCAGTTTGTTGAGGACCATAATATGTCCAGTATGTTCAGTCATTGTCACAAACGCAATCGGCGCCAAACTCAAAACCGCGCCCCAATAAAAATGAAAACGATAAGTTAAGAATGGGACTTGAAATTTTGGTAATGAAAACCAAGAAGCTGCCATAACACCGCTGAAGTCTACAATCCCGAACAAAACAGCAACCACGTAGCCTACAACAATTCCCAAAAGAATTGGAATTAAACTAATAAATCCTTTCAGGTACATGTTAAATCCAATCGTAACTAATAGTGTAATCATCGCAACCGCGAAATATCGCCAATCGTAAGTGGTTGAACCAGAAGTAAGTGTGCGCATGGTAGCGTCAGTCGCAGCCGTTCCGGCTAATGATAAGCCAATCACCATTACGATCGGGCCGACAACAATGGGTGGCAAAATTTTGTTGATCCATTCAGAACCTACAAAACTTACGATTAAGGCAACAATCAAGTATACTAACCCGACAGCCACCGTTCCTTGTGCAATACCGGGATATCCCGTTGTTTTCATTAAAGCAACCATTGGGACAATAAATGAAAAACTTGAACCCATATAAGCTGGAATCTTACCCTTTGTAATAAGTATGTATATTAGGGTGCCGACACCAGAACTAAAAAGCGCAATACCAGGATTCAAGCCCACCAAAATAGGAACTAGAACAGTTGAGCCAAACATTGCAAACATATGTTGAATTGATAAACCAATCCAGTGTCCTAATGTTGGTCGATCATGAATATCCAAAACGACATCATCATTGTGAAACTCATTTATTTTCGCCATTTAAAATCCTCCTAATATATTAAAACCCCTTTGAGTTGTTCGACTCAAAGGGGTTCAGAATAATAGTTAGACTTAATTTATTCTAGACTACCTTCGAAGTCTCACAGGACATCTTTAAAGGTTTCATTACAGCTAAGATACTCTTTAATTTATCGAACGTCAACTAAATTGGACAATAATCCTGCTCCACAAAAAAACGAATGACTGGCAACGTCTGCCATCACTCGTTTGTTTTGCTTACTTTGATTCTATTTTCTCGTCAGGTTCGATTTTATTAGTCTTCAATCGACCTTTTTCCTTTTGGTTCACGTGCTGCTTCAAATACTTAATTAGATCAGATTCACGTTTAAAGATTCGAGGATGCTGCTGTTTATGCAGGCGCAAATCAATTTCGTTAATCTTAATTCGTCCTGTCCAGGTATGGGAATACTTGATAATCAAGCGATTATTCAAATCTTCTTTTCCAAACTTAAAAACATAAACACTTTCAGGAGTCATTAATGGTCTGATATAATGTTTTTCATACTTATATTTATTGGAGTTCATGAACTGTTTCGTTCGCTTTAAAATAAATAACACCTCCAAAAAATTTGCTTAAAGCCCCTTGACTCAATTCTAGTTAATCATTATATTAAGCTATTCTTCAAAAAAAGTAAACCAATTTGATGAACTTATTTAATACCCGTTGTAAGTGAATTTAATGAATTATACTTAATGACCACTCACTATTTATCTTTTAATTATTATCATTTTGTTCGGTATCTGTCTTCAAAACGGCCATGAAAGCTTCTTGCGGAATTTCCACAGTCCCTACAGCTTTCATGCGTTTTTTCCCGCGTTTCTGTTTGTCCAAAAGTTTAGCACGCCGATCAGGATCACCTGTATGAATTTTAGATGTGACATCTTTTCGATATGCCTTTATATTCGTTCGTGAAATAATTTTTACACCAATGGCAGCCTGAATTGGAATCTCAAAGTTTTGACGTGGAATAATTTTCTTCAACCGACCAGTAATTTCAATTGCGCGCTGTTGGGCAAAATTACGATGAGCAATAAAACTCAACGCATCAACCTTTTTACTGTTCAAGAGAATATCGATTTTTACCAAATCACTTGGCCGATAATCTTCCAATTCGTAATCCAACGAAGCATAGCCATGTGTCCCTGACTTTAACTTATCAAAAAAGTCAAAAATAATTTCAGATAGTGGCAGGTAGTACACCACGTTTACCCGGTAGGTGTCCAAATAATCCATGGTGTCGAACACCCCTCGACGATGTTGGCATAATTCCATTACTGGACCTACATAGTTGTTAGGCACCATTATTGACGCTTTGACAAACGGTTCCTTCACATCTTTAATACTTGACGCATCAGGCATCTCAGAAGGATTTTCAACGACCAGTTCACTACCATCTGTTAATTCTACATGATAGGTAACAGATGGCGCCGTCGTAATAAGATCTAAGTTAAATTCACGTTCTAAACGCTCCTGAACAACGTCCATGTGCAAGAGACCTAAAAAACCACAACGGAAACCAAATCCTAAAGCTTGTGACGATTCAGGCTCAAACTCTAACGCTGCATCATTTAATTGTAATTTTTCGAGAGCTTCCCGTAAATCGTTAAACTTCGCATTATCGGTTGGATACAAGCCGGCATAGACCATCGGGTTCATTTCCCGGTAACCATGTAAAGCTTCCTTAGCCGGTTGTTTCACTCCTGTCACTGTGTCACCAACACGGGTATCTTTAATATCTTTGATACTAGCCGTTAAATAACCAACATCACCGGCCATCAAATAATTGCGTTTGATCGGTTTGGGTGAGTTCACCCCTACTTCCGTCACTTCGTACTCGCTACCACTATTCATTAAGCGAATATGGTCACCAGGTTTCACCATACCTTCGAACAAACGAATACTCAACACAACCCCACGGTAGTCATCGTACTTCGAATCAAAAATTAAGGCCTTCAGAGGACCATCTAATTCACCTTCAGGGGCCGGTACTTTGTCTACAATTTGTTCCAATAATTCTGGAATACCGATACCTTTCTTGGCACTCGCAAGAACAGCATCAGACGCATCTAATCCAATGACATCTTCAATTTCAGTTCGAACCCGTTCTGGATCAGCCGATGGCAAATCAATTTTATTGATAACCGGAACAATTTCCAAATCATCATCCAAGGCTAAATAGACGTTGGCTAAAGTTTGTGCTTCCACACCTTGAGCAGCGTCAACAACTAAAATGGCACCTTCACAAGCTGCCAAACTTCGTGAAACTTCGTAGGAAAAATCAACATGACCAGGAGTATCAATTAAATGAAAAATGTATGTTTCCCCATCTTTGGCTTTGTAATGCAATTCGACCGCATTTAATTTAATTGTAATTCCTCGTTCACGCTCCAAATCCATTGAATCGAGTAATTGATCTTGCATATCTCGTTTTGCAACTGTATCCGTCAATTCCAGGATTCTGTCTGCCAGAGTGGATTTCCCATGATCAATGTGGGCAACAATCGAAAAGTTTCGAATATGTTGCTGGCGATCCTTCAAATCTTTGTATTCAGGCATTTTAAATCCCACTTTCATATAACTTCATTCATCCTATTATAGCAACGTTTGAAGCCAATCTCAATTATTTCATTTTCAAACCTGTTTGCCAAAAAGTAAAAACACGAAACTAAATGTCAGACAAGCGTCATTAAGAAAATTAATTTGCTTGTCAAAGTTCACCATCTTGTTCGTGTTTAAGATACTACTTAAATTTATCAAAAAATCCATTCTTACCTGAACCAGAAACCTTTTCGCCGCCAGCTTTAGCGAATGCCCGCATAGCTTCTCTTTGTTCTGCATTCATATTCTTTGGTGTTTCAACAATGACCGTAACCTGCTGATCACCATTACCGTTACCTCTTAAACGAGGGGCACCTTTTCCGCGCAAACGGAAGGTCGTCCCGGTTTGAGTTCCAGCCGGTACTTTCATCTTAACATCACCATGAACCGTTTTAACTTGGATTTCGTCACCCAAAGCTGCCTGGACAAAACTAATTCGTTTATCCAGATAGATTTCAGCACCTTCACGCTTGAACACTTTACTTGGTGCTACACGGAAGATAATGAACAGATCACCATAGCCACCACGGTTTGTACCTGCTTCACCCTGACCTTGTAATCGCATTTGTTGACCATCTTCAACGCCTGCAGGAACTGTCACTTTGACTTCATGACGTTCATTTACATGACCAGTTCCTTGGCAAGTTGGACATTTTTCTTTGATTTCTTTACCAGTTCCATGACAAACGTCACAAACTTGTTGTGAAACCATCCGACCTAAAGGTGTATTTTGAGTTACTTGAATATAACCGGCACCATGACATTTTGCACAAGTAACTGGTGAAGTTCCAGGTTTTGCACCAGAGCCATCACATGTCTTACAAAGTGCTTCTCGATTATACTTAATTGTAGTTTTTTTGCCAAACACACCCTCTTCAAAAGTAAGGTCCATTTGATACTGTAGATCTTCACCTTGTTGAGGTTGATTTGGCTGTGCACTACGACCTCGACCACCGCCACCAAAAAACTGGCTAAAAATGTCATCGAACCCGCCGCCACTGCCACCAAATCCGCCAAAATCAGCAGAATTAAAACCACCGTTACCACCAAATCCAGCATTTGCATCAGCTGAACCATACTGATCATAACGAGCTCGTTTTTGATCGTCGCTTAAAACTTCATAAGCTTCATTTACTTCTTTGAATTTCTGTTCAGCTCCAGGAGCCTTATTCAAATCAGGATGATACTTTTTTGATAATTTTCGGTATGCCTTTTTAATTTCATCGGCAGATGCATCTTTGGATACCCCTAAGGTTTCATAGTAATCTTTATTCTCCGCCATTATGATCCTCCATTTTTATCGATAAACTTAGAATATCATAGACCAAATGTAATAAAAAGCCAAAGTCGATATGACTTTGACTTTTTATTAACAATCAAGCAATTCAATCACTTATTTTTTGTCTTTGTCAGGATCTACTTCTTCAAAGTCACCATCTACAGTTCCTTTATCATCTTTCTTATCAGATGAAGCTGAACCATCTTTTTGATCACCCTTAGCTTGTTCCTGTTGTTGTGCTTGTTGATATAATTTTACCGAAAGGTCTTGAACAATCTTATTCAAGTCGTCCTTCTTGGTCTTCATATCCTCAACATTATTATCTTTTTGAGCCTTCTTCAAAGCATCTTCAGCATCTTTTGCCTTCTTGATCTCATCCTCAGATACTTTGCCTTTAAGCTCTTTCAAAGTCTTGTCAGTTGTAAAGATTAATTGTTCTACTTCGTTCTTAAGATCAACTTCTTCTTTACGTTTCTCATCAGCAGCTTCGTTTTCTTTAGCTTCTTTCATCATTCGATCAATTTCCTCGTCAGAAAGACCTGAAGAACTCTTGATAGTAATCTTTTGATTTTTACCAGTGCCCTTGTCAGTTGCCGAAACATTAACAATCCCGTTTTTATCAATATCGAATTTAACTTCGATTTGAGGAACACCACGTGGTGCCGGTGGAATATCCGTCAATTGGAATCTTCCAAGCGTCTTGTCATCAGCAGCCATTGGACGTTCACCTTGTAACACATGAATATCAACGGCTGGTTGACTATCGGCAGCAGTAGAGAACACTTGTGATTTGCTAGTTGGAATGGTTGTATTACGATCGATCAACTTAGTGAATACACCACCCATAGTTTCAATACCTAAAGAAAGTGGTGTGACATCAAGTAAAACAACATCTTTAACGTCACCAGTTAAGACACCACCTTGAACGGCAGCGCCAATGGCAACCGCTTCATCAGGGTTGATTGAATGGTTAGGTTCCTTTCCAGTCCAGTTTTTAACAGCTTCTTGAACTGCAGGAATACGAGTAGAACCACCATTAAGGATGATTTCATCAAGATCACTTGCAGAAAGATCAGCGTCACGTAAGGCATTATCAACAGGGGTCTTTGTTCGAGCAACTAAGTCAGAAGTCATTTGATCAAATTGAGCACGCGTCAAAGTTTTTTCCAAATGTAAGGGACCGTTAGCTCCAGCCGAGATAAATGGTAAACTGATTTGGGCTTCAGTTACACCAGAAAGGTCCTTCTTAGCCTTTTCAGCAGCATCCTTCAAACGTTGTAAAGCCATCTTGTCTTGAGAAAGGTCAACACCGTTTTCTTTCTTAAAGTCATCAACTAACCAATCAATGATCTTTTGATCAAAATCGTCACCACCAAGATGTGTATCACCATTTGTAGAAAGTACTTGGAAAACACCATCCCCTAATTCAAGGATAGAAACATCAAAAGTACCACCACCAAGATCATAAACTAAGACTTTTTCATCTTTATCTTGCTTGTCGAGTCCATATGCTAAAGCAGATGCCGTAGGTTCATTGATAATTCGTTCAACGTCTAAACCTGCAATTTTACCCGCATCTTTAGTTGCTTGTCGTTGTGAATCATCAAAATAAGCCGGTACAGTGATAACTGCTTTTTCAACAGTGTCACCAAGATAATCTTCAGCATAATGTTTCAGATATTCCAAAATCATTGCTGAAATCTCTTGTGGTGTATAAGACTTGCCACCAGCACTAACTGTATAACCCTTTTCACCAATATGACGTTTGATGGAAACGATTGTATCCGGGTTAGTAATTGCTTGTCGTTTAGCTACTTCTCCAACCTGAGTTTCGCCATTTTTAAATGAAACCACTGAAGGTGTTGTTCGACTACCTTCTGGGTTAGTAATAATCTTTGGTTTGTCTCCTTCGAGGACTGCAACCGCGGAATTTGTTGTTCCTAAATCAATACCAATAATTCTATTGCTTGCCATTTTATTATCCCTCTTTTTAATTTATTGTGACACAACAACCATTGCAGGCCGTAAAACACGATCTTTTAGCATGTATCCCTTTTGCAGGACACTCACTACTTGATCAGCTTTGCCGCCTTCTTCAACAGCCACCGTTTGAACGGCTTGATGAATGTGTGGATCAAATGGTTGACCAACTGCTTCAATCTCAGTTACATGATTGTCTTTTAAGGCCTTATTCATGTGATCAAAAACCATCTGAATACCCTTTTTCAGTTGCTTTCCATTTTCGTCAGACACCTCAATCGCCAAAGCACGCTCAAGATTATCAATCACTGGTAAAATGTCTTTGGCTAAGTGTTGACCGTCATACTTAACCAAGTTTGCCTGCTCTTTTTCATTTCGTTTTTGAATATTGGCCGTTTCAGCCTTAGCACGAATGTATTGATCAGTTATAGCATCAACTTTACCATTCAATTCGGTAATTTGTTTTTTTAACTCTTCAATCTGGGTAGCCGTTTTTGATTGTTTCTTGGACTTTTTTTCGCCCTTTACTTTTTTATCAGGTTTAACTTTAGTTTTTTTTGTTTCTTTTGTTTGTTTTTCGACCGTTTCATCGATCTTTTCAGTCTTCTTGTCTTCTGCCACTACGTTCACACCTCTCAACTATCATCAATATCGTGGTAATAATCTATCAATCTTCTTGCTAGCTCTGTTCGGAACGCACCAACCAACCCAATCATTTTGGAATATGGCATACTCGTTGGTCCCAAAACTGCAATAACACCTTTACCATGTTGATCAACATCGTAAGTTGCTGTAATCAAACTATAATTTTTTAACAGATTATTAGTAATTTCATTACCGATTTGAACCTTAATATTTTGATCTGGCGAACCCAAAACGCTGGCAAGATCCGTCGAATGGTTCATCAAACTATATAAAGATCGAATTGCACCCAAATCATGCTGTTTGGAAAAATCCAGTAAATTTAGCTGCCCACCAACAAAGAATCGTTCAGTTGCTGATTTTTTCAAAACATCTTCGAAAACATCCAAGAAACCCTCTGGCGTTTCAATGTACTTTCCGATTTGATTCGGAATATCCGTTGCTAATCTTTTGAAAACTTCTGACAACGTTAAACCAACTAATTCATCATTAATGATCCGAATAACTGCTTCTAAAGCTTCAGGATCAACGTTTGAAGGCACCTTAAAAGTTCTATTCTGAACGTCACCATTGTCAGTTACCAAAATGGCCATAACACGATGATTTCCTAATGGAACCAATCTGAACCCTTCAAGCTTTGCATCTTTCAATTCAGGCTTTACTGTAAAGGCAGTGTAGCTAGTTAACTTAGAAAGCATATCCGCCGATTCGGCAACGATATCATCAATTTCTTGAAACTGATGATTAAACGAAGAACGTATCTGTCGCAAATCACTCGATTGAACTTTATCAGGTTTCAACAAATGGTCAACATAATAGCGATAGCCTTGGATCGAAGGAATTCGACCGGACGAAGAGTGAGTTTTCTTAAGCAACCCAATTTCTTCCAGCGTCGCCATCTCATTACGAATTGTTGCCGAACTCACATGCATCGGTAATTGGCTAACTAAAGCTTTTGAACCTACTGGCTGACCATCACTCGTATAGATCTGAACGATTGCTTGTAAAATCAATAACTCCCTATCTGTCAGCAAAACCATCACCTCTTTTAGCACTTAGCACATTGGAGTGCTAAGACACTATTAAAGATAACAAATGTTCTTTCAAATGTCAACATTAGTCAAACATTTTTTGATATTTGTACTATTCTTTTTTTAAAAGCCTACTTTTTTGCTTGTATTAAGAGATTTCGTCCAAGGTGCTACAGCATTTTTTGATACTTTACGTTCTGATTTAAATCAGATTTCAATGGCAAGGTATTAACTGAAAAATGCATCTACATTAATTTGATTTTCCATTATTTAAATTCGCAAAATATTGCCGGATGTTTTTTTCATCGGCCTTTAATTGTTCAATTAATTTGTCAGCATTCGCAAACTTTATTTCACCACGCACATAGTGATACCATTCTACGGAAACTACTTCACCATATATTTCCTGATCAAAATCAAAAATATTGATTTCTAACGTGATCGGACGATTTTCTCCAAACGTGACATTACGGCCAACAGAAGCCATCGCTGGCCACCATTTTGTGCCAATTTTGATCCGAACAGCATAAATTCCAATCCCCGGAATTCGTACCCATGGATCTGACAATACATTTGCCGTAGGAAATCCAAGTGTTCGTCCCCGAGCTTCACCATGAACTACTAATCCACTAGTTTGGTAAACATATCCTAAGAACTTGTTGGCATGATCCACATCACTTTTCTTTAAATCATCACGAATTTTGGTTGAACTAACTTTTTGACCGTCTAATAAAAATTCGTTTACTGTCACGATATCAAAACGATCTTTGGAATAACTTGGTAAATGAGTCATATCCGCAATTTCACGTGGCCCATAAGTATAGTCAAAACCTGCAACGATTGCTTTTGCATGCAGATTAACCATATATTGATCCACAAATTCTTGAGGAGTTAAATGCGCAAAAGTGGATGTGAAACTGACCACATATAAAAAATCAACACCCAAACTAGTCATTAACTCAGCTTTTCGTTTAACTGAGGTCAAATAATGTAAACCATTTAGACCCGGTTTCGGAAAAACAACAGACGGGTGATGGTCAAAAGTCATTGCTGCAAGCGGTAATTTTCTTTGATCGGCTTCCTTGCGAGCACACTTGATAACTGCCTGATGGCCAAGATGAACGCCACCAAAAAATCCCATTGCCAAAACAACATCTCCATGAGGAATTTCTTGAGTCTCATATGGATGATGTAAATAAATAATTCTCATAAAATCCTCCCAATAATTCTAAATATCACGTTCTCAAAACTCTCTTAGTTAGTTGGTTAATAACATGGTCATCGGCCGATAAGCTACCCGTTTTTCATCATATTGGTATAGTGCTTGGACCCGATCGTGAAAAGTCAATGCCAATACAGGGGCTGCATTTTTCGGCTGATCAAAATTACTTCTCTGTAAAATAGCACCGTTTTGAACTCTCCGCCAAAGATCGGCATTCAGTTCAAAATGCGGATAATTTTTTAACGCATGATCAAGGGGCCGAATCAAAGTATCGATCGTATTAGTTTCAACAGCCGACTCCAACTGAGCAAAAGTCACCGTTTCATCTAATTTAAACCCGCCACTACTTAGCCTAGTTAATTTTGACATAACTGCCGGCACACCTAAAATCTCACCCAGATCCACCGCCAGCGTCCGAACGTAAGTCCCTTTACTGCACACAACTTTGAAATTAACAGTTTGGGTACCATTGATCTTATCGAAAACGGACCGGGCTTGTCGTTCAAACGTATGAACTGTTATTTGACGTTTTGGTCGTTCAACTTCAATACCCTGGCGTGCATATTCATATAACTTCTTGCCATTAACTTTAATTGCAGAATAAATTGGTGGTATTTGAGTAATCTCACCAGTTAACCGAAGCATAGCCATATCAATTTCAGTATCAGAAAAAGCCTGACTAAGAATTCGTTTCTTGATAACTTCACCATCTAAATCTTCAGTAGTTGTAGAAAAACCAAAAGTTACAGCCCCTTCGTAAACCTTACCTGATGCCATTAGGTAGTTTACGACTTTAGTGGCTTTTCCCACACAGATTGGCAAAACCCCGTCTACATTAGGATCTAATGTACCACTATGGCCAACTTTTTTTTGATGAAGAATACCGCGAATTTTGGCGACACAATCAAAACTTGTCATGCCCCGCGGTTTATACAAAGGAATTATGCCATCCATATAAAACGACCTCCATTTTTTACTGCTTTAAATTATAGCATAGCTTCGCCGTTTCCTTTGAATTTTGGCATCAAAAAAAGAATGGCCATTAAATTCCAGACCATTCTTTTGCGTATTTATAAACGAAATCGATTAATCTTCTGAATTAAGTTTATTGATCAACTTATCAATACGATCGCCATATTGAACTGAGGCATCACGTTCAAAAATTAATTCAGGAGTTTTATAAATTGACAGACGAGAACCCAATTCGCTGCGAATCAGGCCTTTAGCTTTTTGTAAACCGGTAGCAACTCTTTCACCATCGGAAGCCTTATCTGACAAAATACTATAGTAAACAGTTGCTTGCTGAAGATCACCAGTCACATTAACACCAGTGATGGTGATACCCTGCACGCGTGGATCACGAACACGTTTACGAATAATATCACTAATTTCTTTCTCTATTTCCTGACCAAGACGATCAGCTCGATATAATCTTGCCATGTGGATCCTCCTATTCTACAGGAACCTCTTTCATGATATAGGCTTCGATGACATCATCAACTTTAATATCATTATAGCCATCAATTGTAAGACCTAATTCAAAGCCTTGTTTGACTTGTTTAGCATCATCTTTAAATCGTTTCAAGCTGGCTAATTTACCTTCGTAAATTACAACACTGTCCCGGATTAAACGAACGCCACTATCCTTTTGAATATAGCCCTCCGTCACATAACCACCAACAACAGTTCCAACATGGGAAACTTTATAGATCTGACGAACTTCAACTTGCCCAGTAATGACTTCCTTGTAAGTTGGTTCAAGCATCCCTTTCATAGCGGATTCTACTTCGTCAATTGCGTTGTAGATAACTCGATGTAAACGGATATCCACATTTGAAGAATCCGCCAACTGCTTAGCCTGATTAGTTGGACGAACATTGAAACCAATGATAATGGCATTGCTGGCTTCAGCTAACGCCACATCACTTTCATTAATTGCACCAACAGCGGTATGAATAATGTTTACCCGGACGCCTTTGACATCGATCTTCTTTAGACTGCCAGACAGAGCTTCAACCGAACCCTGAACATCAGCCTTAATGATAAGGTCAACTTCCTTCATTTCTCCTTCTTTAAGAGAATCAAACAAGTTATCCAAAGTGACATGATTATTTGCACGGCGTTCTTCCATCAATGATTCTTTGGCACGTTCTTCACCAGCTGCACGAGCCGATTTTTCATCATCAAAGATCACAAAACGGTCACCAGCTTCAGGGACATCATTCAAACCTGTAATTTCAACTGGGGTTGATGGCGTAGCTTCTTTTACACGACGGCCTAATTCATTTGTCATTGTTCGAACGCGACCAAAGGTACTACCAACCACAATTGGATCACCAACACGCATAGTTCCTTGCTGAACTAAAACAGTTGCGATTGAACCCTTACCAGGATCAAGACTGGCTTCAATTACAGAGCCAGCTCCATTTTGTTCTGGATTTGCTTTCAATTCCATAACTTCGGCTTGAAGTAAGATCATGTCTAGTAATTCGTCCAAATTCTTACCAAATTTAGCCGAAATTTCAACGAAAATCGTATCACCACCCCAGTCTTCAGAAACCAATCCATATTCAGTCAACTGTTCCATAACGTGTTTTGGATTAGCACCAGGTTTATCAATTTTGTTAACAGCGACAATAATGGGTACATTGGCAGCCTTCGCATGATTGATAGCTTCAATAGTTTGTGGCATAACACCATCATCGGCTGCCACGACTAAAATGGTAATATCTGTGATATCAGCACCACGAGCACGCATTTCAGTGAATGCAGCATGTCCTGGTGTATCCAAGAAGGTAATCAACTTACCATCATGCTTCAACTGATAGGCACCAATAGCCTGAGTAATCCCGCCAGCTTCACCAGCAGTAATATGACTATGACGTAACTTATCCAGCAAAGTTGTCTTACCATGATCAACGTGTCCCATAATTGTAACAACGGGAGGACGGCTTTCAAGGTGGTCAGTATTTTCAGCTTCTTCTTCAAACATCTTGTCAATATCAGAAACATTAACAACTTCTTTTTTCTCAGCCTTGATTCCGTAATCTGCGGCTAAAATTTCAATCGTATCCTTATTAAGGGTTTGATTTTGATTAACCATCACGCCAAGCATAAATAACTTCTTGATGATTTCTGCTGGCTCACGATGAATTTTTTTAGCAATTTCGGCTACGTTCGTTCCATCGTTGTATTCAAAAACTTCTGGTAATGGCTTATTTTTTCTTGTTGGTGCTGGTTTGTTATCTACTTGACGTAAACGACCATTCTTCTTACTCTTCTTATTGTATCGACCACGGTTATTATAACGGTTATTATTACGGCCAAAACTTGAATTGCGATTCCCCTGTGAATTTCCACGACGACTATCTCTTGAAGTTGAAGAACCCTGCGAATTACTATTTGACCGGTTGTTTGTATTTGATCGATTATTATTATTTGATGAACGATTCCCCGCATTTGAAGAATTGCTCTGCGTGGACCGTTGTTGTGAATTACGATTCTGAGTACTATTTTGATTATTTCTTGAGTTAGTCCGCGATTGATTTTGTTGACTAGAGCGATTTTGGCTATGTGAGCCGTTATTAGCACTCTGATTTTGGTGTTGCGGGCGATTAGAACCTGTTTGACTAGCCGGACGATTGTGTGTTTGTTCAGTCGTCTTATGGTTATTATTTACAGATTTTGTTTCTTGAGGTCTTTGTGATGTCTGAGTAGTTTTATGTTGCACACTAGTCTCCTGTTTGTGGCCAGATGCACGTTCAACGACTGTTTTACCAGTTTTTGCTGACCGATACATAGTTGGCTTCTTCTTTGGTGTTTCAGATTTTTGGTTATTTTTTGTAGCGAATGATTGTCGAATTTGGCGTTCTTCATTCTCTCCAAGGGTAGACATGTGGTTTTTAACATCAAAACCAGACGCTTTAGCTTTGGCAATAATATCCTTACTAGATACATTAATTTCCTTAGCTAATTCATATATGCGTTTTTTCCCCATATCTTCACGCTCCTTCTTCAATATTTAATTTCAATAAAGCTTTTGCAAATCCCTGATCTTCAATTGCAACAGCTGACCTTGACTGGCCAATAGCCTGGCTTAATGTTTCACGAGTCATAAAAGCTAATAATGGGATTTGATAAGTTGTGCATTTATCAGAGATTTTTTTCTGGGTCGCTGCACCTAAATCTGTGCTAACGACAATCAATTTAGCTTTTTGGCTTCGAATTGATTGTAACACTTGTTGTTCCCCAGAAATCAATTTTCCCGCTCTTCGTGCCAGTCCGAGCAAATTGGAAAACCGATCTTTATCATTCATCTTTGAAAAGTTCCTTTCGAGCTTGTTGATGATCTACATAAGCAATAAGTTCATCGTAAAACTCATCAGCAACCTTAATCTTAAATGTTTTATCAAAAGTTCTCTCATCTTTTGCCTTTTTGGCAATTTTCACATCTAACCCAATGTAAGCTCCACGACCTGGCTTTTTCCCAGTTGGGTCTAAAGAAACTTCATCTTGTTTATTTTTAACAACTCGAACTAATTCCCTTTTGGGGAACATCTCACCCGTTACAATATCTTTACGTAACGGAATTTTTCTTTTCTTCATAGTTATCGAGCCTCCTAATCAACTATTATTGATTATCTTCACTTTCTGAATCTGATTCTGTGACGTCGTCCTCTTCAGGTTCTTCCATTAAATCTTTGGCATCAGTTTCTGATTTTATATCAATCTTATAACCAGTCAACTTAGCAGCCAAACGGGCATTTTGTCCGCGTTTACCAATTGCTAATGAAAGTTGATAATCTGGAACAATCACCATGCAGGTCCGTTCATTTTCTTCGTCAAACAAGACATCGACAACTTCAGCCGGGTTCAACGCATTGGAAATGTACTTAGCAGCATCATCTTCCCATTCAACAATATCCATGTTTTCACCGTTTAACTCATTAACGATGGTCTGAACACGTTGACCTCTGGGACCCACACAGGTTCCAACAGCATCAATATCTGGATCGGTTGAACGGACAGCAACTTTCGCACGGTCGCCGGCTTCACGAGCCACTGAAACAATTTCAACTGTGCCATCAAAAATTTCCGGAACTTCTTGTTCAAACAACCGCTTCAACAAATCTGGTGTGCTTCGGCTTACAAATACTTGTGCACCCTTGCCACTATTTTCAACTTTTGTCACATAAACCTTAATATGATCATGCGGTTCATATCTTTCAGTTGGGATTTGATCTTGTTTAGACATCACAGCTTCAACACCACCAAGATCAACATAGACAAAACGATTATCGCGACGAGCAACTTCACCAGTCACGATTTCATTTTCATATTCACTGTACTTATTATAAATGATTTCCCGTTCTGCTTCGCGAACCCGTTGCAAAATAACTTGTTTGGCTGTTTGAGCAGCAATTCGACCAAAGTTTTTAGGAGTCACTTCAAACTTAATGTGATCACCTAGTTCATAAGCCTTGTTAATGCTTAACGCATCACTTAGGCTTACCTGTTGTTGATCGTCCAAAACCTCATCGACAACTTCTTTAACTGCATATACATGAATATCGCCTTTTTTGTCATCAAACTCTACATCCACATTTTGAGCCTGTCCATAGTTTCGTTTATAAGCCGAAACCAAGGCAGCTTCTAAGGCCTCAATGACAACTTCCTTCTTAATCCCCTTCTCCTCTTCCAAAGTATTGAGGGCACTAATCATT
The DNA here is from genome assembly GCF_003533255.1 of Pediococcus sp. NCBI lineage: Bacteria > Bacillati > Bacillota > Bacilli > Lactobacillales > Lactobacillaceae > Pediococcus > Pediococcus sp. The sequence goes on along the minus strand of NZ_DOEM01000002.1, from coordinate 13,313 downwards.
TCTTTACTCATTTTAAATTCTCCTTTTTAAAACTTGATTGCAAAACGCGCAAATCCAATTTGTTTAACCTCAAATTGTTTAGTAATTTTTCTTGTTTTATTCATGTAAGTTAGTTTTATTGTTGTGCCTGAATAATCATCTAAAGTTCCTTCAAAAACTTTTTGGCCATCAATTGGGGCATACAACGAAATATGCACATACTGTCCCACTGCTCGTTGCCAATCATTCGAAGTTTTAATGGGCCGTTCAGCTCCGGGAGAAGAAACTTCAAGAAAATAGGCCTGAGGAAATGGATCCGGCTCTAAACTATCTAGCTTTTCACTGATCTGATCGCTAGCCTCAGCGCAATCTTCAATTGTAATCCCACCTGGTTTATCGATATAAACACGAAGATACCAGCTTTTACCTTCCTTAACAAACTCTATATCCACCAACTCAAACTGGTGGGATTCAATAAGGGGTTCTACTTCCTTTTGTACTGTTTCTACAACACTCGCCAAACTTAAACCTCCAATAAAATTCAAATATTTTCAAGAAAAAGAGTGAGCATTTTCTGCTCACTCACTTGCCGCAATTAGATTCACTATAAGTATAACATATCGCTTAATAACGTACAAATAAGCTACATATCAAACAACGATAATTGATTTTCATCTGGTAAATCCGACAAAACACCATTTTCTGTCATAAAATCAATCAAGGTCTTTGAAACCTTGCCTCGTTTAGACAGATCTTCTTTTGAAAGAAATGGTTTATCTTCACGAGCCGCCACGATCTGTTTAGCCACGTTCAATCCCAGTCCCGGAACCGCGTTGAATGGAGCTAATAGGGAGTTTCCATCAATTAACCACTGTGAGGCATCTGACTTATTGACGTCCACCATTTTAAACGTATACCCGCGCTCTATCATCTCATTAGCCAATTCCAAAACAGTCAAAAGATTTTTTTCTTTAGTAGACGCATCCATCCCTTTATCATTAATAGCCTTCATTGCACTTTTAACAGCATCTTTGCCATGAGACATAGAAACTAAATCAAAATCGTCTGCCCGCACACTAAAATATGCACTGTAATATAAAATTGGAAAGTAAACTTTGAAATAGGCAATTCTTAAAGCCATCAAAACATATGCAGAAGCATGTGCACGTGGAAACATATATTTGATCTTCCCGCAGGAATCAATATACCAGTCTGGCACATTTGATTGTTTCATCTTTTCTTCATCACCATCAGGAATTCCGCGGCCATGTCGCACACTCTCCATGATCTGGAATGAAGTTTGGGAATCCATACCATAATGAATTAAATCGGTCATGATATTATCACGACACCCAATCACATCTTTCAAGGTTGCCGTCCCTGCTTTAATTAATTCTTCAGCATTTCCTAACCACACATCGGTTCCATGAGAAAGTCCAGAAATTTGAAGTAATTCGGCATAGGTGGTTGGATGGGTTTCTTCCAACATTCCCCGCACAAATCGAGTCCCAAATTCCGGAACGCCGAAAGTCCCCGTTTTCGACTGAATTTGTTCAGGAGTAACACCTAAAACTTCTGGCCCAGAAAACAGTTTCATAACACCGGGATCGTCCGTCGGAATCGTTTTAGGATCAATCCCTGATAAATCTTGCAAGGCACGAATCATGGTAGGATCATCATGACCCAGAATATCCATTTTTAAAATATTGTCGTGAATTGAATGGAAATCAAAATGCGTCGTTTCCCACGCTGCAGTTTGATCATCAGCTGGATATTGAATCGGTGTAAAGTCATAAATATCCATGTAATCAGGGACAATCAAAATTCCCGCTGGATGTTGACCAGTGGTTCTTTTTACGCCGGTAGCCCCCTTTGACAACCGATCAATTTCTGCATTTCGGAAAGTTTTCCCAGAATCACGTTCATAAGCTTTTACATAACCATAGGCTGTTTTATCAGCAACAGTTCCAATTGTTCCCGCACGGAATACATTTTTCTTACCGAACAAAACCTGCATATAGTTATGGGCAATTGGCTGGTAGTCTCCAGAAAAATTCAAATCAATATCAGGAACTTTATCCCCTTTGAACCCTAAGAAAGTTTCAAATGGAATATCTTGCCCATCCCCAACCAATGGTGTTTGACATTTAGGACAAACTTTATCAGGCAAATCGAATCCAGATCCATATTCACCTTTAGTAAAGAATTCTGTGTATTGGCAGTTAGGGCATCGATAATGTGGTGGTAATGGATTAACCTCCGTAATACCAGACATCGTCGCCACTAAACTGGAGCCAACTGATCCCCGAGAACCAACTAAGTAACCATCTTTATTACTTTTGTGTACAAGCCGTTGTGCAATTAAATAAATAACAGAGAATCCATTCCCAATGATACTCTTTAGTTCCTTATCCAAACGTTCCTTTACAATCTGTGGCAATGGATCACCATAAAGTTCATGAGCTTTATCCATTGTCAGTTGTTCAATTCTATTTTCAGCACCAGGCATTTTGGGAGTATATAGTTTATCTTTAACTGGCTTGATTTCGTCAACCATGTCTGCAATTTTAGCAGGATTAGTGACAACAATTTCCTCGGCCTTTTGTTTCCCCAAGAAGGCAAATTCCTCAAGCATTTCATCTGTCGTCCGGAAATGCACATCTGGCAATGTTGAACGATTAAGTGGATTAGCACCACCCTGAGAATTAATTAAGATTTTTCGATAAATGTAATCTTCAGGATTCAAGTAATGCACATCACCAGTCGCTACAACCGGTTTGTGCAGTTCAGTACCGAGAGCGACAATATTTGATAAAATCTCTTCCAAATGACGATTATCTTGAATGAGACCCTGCTCAATCTCTGGTTGATAAACTGGCTTTGCCATCACTTCCAAATAATCATAAAACTTAGCCTTTTGTTTGGCCTCTTCTTTACCTTTTTGCATCATGGCCGTAAAAACTTCGCCACTACTGCATGCAGATCCCACGATTATACCATCACGAAGTCGTGATAGTTCAGACTTAGGAATTCTAGGTACCCTGTAGTAATATTGCACATTAGAAAGTGATACTAAGCGGAACAAGTTTTTCAAACCTGCCTGAGTGGTTGCAAGAAGCACAGCATGTGAAGGCCGGGCATGTTTGTAAGCATCGTTTTCCGTCATATGGTCGTTCAACTGACTGTGGTACTTAATATGATACCGATCTTCAGCATCTTTTAAAAACAAATGACAAAGGTGGCCAGTAGATTCAGCATCATAGATTGCTCGATGATGGTGTTCCAAACTGACGCCAAATTTTTTAGCCAGTGTATTTAAACGATAACTTTTAAGTGTTGGATACAAAAAACGAGCCAAGGTTAAGGTATCAATAATCGGATTTGTTACTGGAGGCATGTTATAACGAGCATACCCAGTATTCATGAAACCAATATCGAAGGTCACATTATGACCCACAATGATGGCATCCCCATAAAACTCTCTAAATAACGTAAAGACGTCTTTTTCAGATTTCGATCCACGGACCATCTCATTTGTAATACTTGTTAAATTCGTAGTTAATTCAGATAATGGAAAGCCAGGATCAATAAACTCTTCAAACTGGTCAATCACATTACCATCCTGCATTTTCACGGCCGACAACTCAATCACTTTATCGTAAATGGCTGATAGGCCAGTTGTTTCCACATCAAATACAACGTAGGTGGTCCCTTTTAACGGGATTTTTTTATCATTGTAACCAATTGGCACGCCGTCATCTACCAAATTGGCTTCAACCCCATACAAAACTTTAACGCCATTCTTCTTACCTGCGGCATATGCTTCAGGAAATGCTTGCAGGCCAGCATGGTCAGTAACGGCAATCGCTTTTTGTCCCCATTTTGCTGCCTGTTGAACAAAGTCCGTGATATTGTTGGTCGCATCCATCTGACTCATGTTAGTATGCAAATGAAGTTCCACTCGTTTTTTACCTTCAGGTGCTTTGTCCTGCCGGGTTGCATGACTAATCTCCATTACATCATAAGCATTCAAAGTTAAGTCGCGCATAAAAGTATCTTCTTGAACTGTTCCACGCACTTTAACCCAAAGTCCCTTTTGAATAGTAGAAAAGAGTTGTTCTTCAGCTTCATTCTTTGAAAACTTTTTGACTGTAATGGAAGAACTATAGTCTGTGATCTTAAATATTAACAACTGTCGCTTAGAACGCAGGGTTCGGACCTCAGCATCAAATATATAGCCTTCCGCAACAACTGACCGTTCTTCTTGGGTAATATCTTCTAATCGGGTGATAGCTTCATCAGGATTAATTTGTTTACCAATGCGAACAGGCCCCCCATCTGGAATACCACTAGCCTGTTTTTTTTGTCGTTTTTCATCTTGTTTCAGAATTGCCTGCGATGCTTTTTGTGCCAAAATTGCATCGTTTTTCTCTTTTTTCGCCTTTAATTCTTCAATCATACTTTGTGAATCGGACTCATCGACAATTGTGTGGATTGAAAACTCAGGAAATCCATATTGTTGATAAGAACTTTCAATTGGTCCCAAAGCTGTGGTGGTTAAAAAATTTTGAACCACTTCATTTTGCGCCGCAAACAAAATTCTACCGTCATTCAGGCTTGGTAAATTATGTCCACATAATTCTTGTGTGAGCGGAGATGAAATATGACTATTTTTCACAATCCATTCCCAATAATTATCAATTAAACGAATATCCAACTTGGCATTTGAAGTCTGAATATTAAAAGCAACTCGTGCAATCGATTTAAAGGCGATTTGTAAATGATTATCAAGTTGTTGAAAAACTGCAAAGGGTAAACAATCCTCAAATTTAAAAGAGAATTCCCATACCTTCGATTTTTGATGAACAACAACTTTCTTAACCTCCGCATTTACAAAACTCGGATCATTTGGTTCCGGATAATTAATTTGTTCGAGAAGTTTTTTAAATTGTTCATTAGAATTTAGACTCAAGATTTGATTCCTTCCCTTTTTTACAAAAACTAATAATCATGAAGATAACGGCAAATTGATATATAGACTGAATCCTTCATCAACTTGCCGTTATATTAACTCATTTGTTGGTAACGTTTCCTAGTTTTCATCCTTCAGAAGAATGCCAACTGAATTTTTCAATTCCTCAATTTTAACTTCCAAGGTTTCACCTGTTTTACGTAATTTCACTTCAACAATACCTTCTGAAGATTTTTTACCAACCGTAATCCGAACAGGAATACCAATTAAATCAGAATCAGCAAACTTCACGCCAGCACGTTCTTTCCGATCATCAACCAAAACTTCATAACCTGCTTCAGTCATTGTTTCTTCAATTTGCTTGGCTAAGGCCATCTGCTCGTCATTCTTAGCATTAACTGGAACAACATGAACATCAAATGGTGCAATATTCTTTGGCCAAACTAAACCATGGTCATCTGCTTTTTGTTCTGCAATTGCAGATAACAATCGACTAACACCAATTCCATAGCAACCCATAATAACTGACTTAGCACGTCCGTTTTCATCCAAAACGGTGGCACCCAAAGCATCTGAGTAACGCGTTCCCAATTTGAAAATATGACCAATTTCGATTCCCTTGGTAAACTGCAGCTTACCTTTCCCATCTGGTGCAAGTTCTCCTTCTTGAACTGTTCTGAAATCACCAAATTGATTAACCTTCAAATCACGATCGATATTTACATTCTTATAGTGGTATCCATTTTCATTAGCTCCAGTAACTGCATTTACCATGTTTTTGACATAAAAATCAGCCAAAATTGTGATATTTTCAGCATCCACATTAACGGCACCTAAGGAACCAAAATCAGCATTTAAATACTTTTCAGCTTGATCATCATTTGCAGGTACTAACTCACCAGCATTCAAAAAGTTTTTAACTTTAACTTCATTAACTTGGTCGTTACCACGAACTAAGACAAGAACTGGTTTTTCATCGGCAATGTACAATAACGTCTTAATGAGCTTCTTTGAGTCAACGTCCAGAAATTTGGCAACTTCCTCAATTGTCTTAGCATTTGGTGTCGCAACCTTTTCCAATGTCATTGGTTCTTCACCTGCAGAAACATCATCTACATATTTACTGCTTGCCATTTCTAAATTAGCGGCATAATCACTTTCTTTTGAATAGGCAATCGTATCTTCACCAACAGGAGCTATTGCAGAGAACTCTTTTGAATCATTACCACCCATTGCACCAGCATCACCAACAATTTCTCGGTAATCTAAACCACAAGCATCAAAAATATTTTGATAAGCCTTTTCCATGTCACGGAATGTTTTGTCCAAACTATCCGTCTCAGCATGGAACGAATAAGCATCTTTCATCAAAAACTCACGGCCACGAAGCAATCCATAACGAGGGCGATCTTCATCCCGATATTTCATTTGAATTTGATACAAAGTAAGGGGTAATTTTTTATAAGATTTAACTTCATCCCGAATCAAAGTTGTAAAGGTTTCTTCATGTGTTGGGCCAAGAATAAAATCACGATCATGACGATTCTTAAATTTATACAACTCTGGCCCGTATGTTTCTAATCGTCCTGACTTCTCCCAAAGTTCAGCGGGTAAAACAGCAGGCACTAGCATTTCTACCGCATCGATTTTTTCCATTTCAGAACGTATGATTTTTTTTATTTTTTCAATTGTTCGAAATGCGAGTGGTAGATACGCATACATCCCGGCAGATACCTGACGAATATACCCAGCCCGTAACATCATTTGATGGCTTTTAGCTTCAGCATCATTTGGAACTTCTTTCAAAGTCGGAATTAACATTTTTGATTGTTTCATATTTTCCTCCGTTAGTAGTTATTATTTAAAGAAATACCGTTGAATATCGTTCCAGGTTACAGCAACCATTAAAAGCATCAAAAGTCCGAAACCGATGAGGGTAATTATACCTTCCGTTTCTGGCTTTAATGGTTTACGACGGATCCCTTCGATAAAGTTCAATAAAATTTTCCCGCCATCTAATGCGGGAATTGGAATCAAATTAACAATTCCAAGGTTTAGTGACAGATAAGCCAACATGGTCAGCACCGAAACAAAGCCAAGTTTGGCTGCCTCAGAAGTTTGTGCATAAATAGCAACTGGTCCACCAAAATCGTTCACACTAAATCCATGCGTTATCATGTGTCCAAGAAGTGTGAAAATCATAGTTGTCAATTTCCAAGTTTCAGTAAAACCGTACATAATGCGTGCGCCAAGATTGCGTGTCATCGAACTTTCAATCCCTATCTGGCCAACTTGTCCTTCATTTCCCTTAACCGACTTCGGAACTAAAGTATAAGTTAATTTCTTTCCATTTCGGTTAACTTCAATTTTTGTTTTTTTCTTTGGTCGACTAGAAATTGTGTCCTGCAAATCTGTCCACGAATTTGTGGATTGCCCTGCAACTGACACAATTTGATCATTAGTTTCCAAACCAGCTTTTGCAGCGATTGAGTCTGAGACAACAGAAACCTGATTGGAGTTGGTTGGGACTGCTCCTTGGAGAATACCAACAAGGGCAAAAACAATGATTGCTAAAATGAAGTTATTCATTGGCCCAGCAAAATTTGTAAGAATTCGTTGCCATAACTTTGCAGATTGAAACTGAACATCTTTAGGTGCAATTCGAACTTTGGTTCCATCACTTTCAATTATGGATGCATCATGGTCAACTTCATAGCGCTTTAAGTTTTGTTCGTCACCATTTTCGTAGCCTTCAATCCAAAGCTCAGTCTCCAAATCGCTATTCGTCACTTCAACAGGAATGCCGTTTAAAAGAGTTGTATCGTGACTAGTATTAATTGTCTCGATTTTTCCATTTTTACCAGTAATTAAGCTGACTGGCATCCCCGGTTTCAGCTCCTCACCAGAATCTTCTAATCCTGCCATGCGCACATAACCACCAACCGGCAAAATTCTAAGGGTATATGTGGTCGCATTCTTAGAATAAGAATAGATTTTAGGACCCATTCCAATCGAAAATTCACGCACTAAAATCCCAGACTTTTTGGCAAAATAGAAATGACCAAATTCATGAACAATCACTAAAATACCAAATACAATTATGAATGTAATAATCGTTTGTATCAATGGCAAACCTCACTTAATTAGATTAATCCGAATAAATGAATAATCGGTAAGACAAGTAACATGCTATCAAAACGATCGAGAATTCCACCGTGACCTGGCAAAATATTACCAGAGTCTTTCACGGAGAAGTAACGTTTTAAGGCCGATTCAACTAGGTCACCAAATTGACCGGTTATAGAGAATATCAACGTTAACAAGACCATTAAAATGAAATTATATTGGGTTGGATAAAAAATTAAAAATACGGAACCGATAATTGTAGCCACAACAGTCCCCCCAATAGAACCTTCCCAAGTCTTGTTTGGGCTGATATGGGGAGCCAGTTTATTTTTTCCAAACCGCTTACCAATCATATAAGCTCCACTGTCGGTTGACCAAATGACAAACAAAATATATAACAACATGGACAACCCAACACCTCTAGCCGCTATAAAGTAGTAAAAACCAAACCCAATGTACAACATCGCTAAAGTGACCGCACCCGCATCGTCAAAAGAAAAACGATTGCGACTAACAACTGTTCGAATCAATAACGCAAGTACACACAAGAAGAAAACAAAAACACGATCAATTTGGGGTGGCAACCAGCCAAACCAACTAAGTGGTGCAATTAATGAAAAGACACCTATGTCTGCAATAATTGCTTCCGGAGAAACCAAAAGTAACTTTTTCATCATTAAAACTTCATTAACAGCAATCAATCCAAGCACTATGCCGGCGATGTCGATGAGCCAACCTCCGTAAACAATAACCGGAATAAAGATAATCAAGGCAATAACTGCTGTTGTCACACGTTGTTTCATATTATAAACTCCCTTATTTTAAACCGCCAAAACGACGATTCCTTTGTTGATACTCATAAATACAATCTCTTAATGTCGCATCAGAAAAATCTGGCCACAATTGATCCGTAAATACTAATTCGCTATAAGCAATTTGCCAAAGTAAAAAATTAGAAATTCTTTCTTCCCCGCTTGTTCGAATTAACAAATCCGGATCGGAATAAGGTTTTAATTCCGCAGTCATTAACATCGAATCAATTGTCTTATCCGTAATTTCTTCAGGGCTAATTTTATTCTGATCCACTTGGGCTGCAATCTTTTGAACAGCGGTAACAATTTCCGCTCTACCACCATAGTTAAGCGCAAAGTTTAACACCATTCCAGTACATTTTTCCGTATCTGCAATTGCATTTTTCACGGCTTTTTGTGTATAGTCTGGTAGCTGATCAATATATCCCATTACATTCACGCGAACATTATGTTTAATTAAATCTGGTACAAAAGTATCGAAAAAGTCGGTTGGCAAATGCATTAAAAAACTTACTTCTGCAGATGGCCGTTTCCAATTTTCCGTAGAAAAAGCGTACAAAGTCAAAATTTTCACGCCTAACTTACTAGCACTAATCGTAATTTTCTTCACGGTGTTCATGCCTTCCCGATGTCCCGCAATTCTCGGCAAATGCCGTTTCTGTGCCCATCTTCCGTTACCATCCATAATAATAGCTACGTGACTGGGAATATTATGATCATCTAAGGTATTAAAAGAAAGCTTTTCGTCTTTACCCTTTTGAGTATTTTTAGAGAACACTTTACCACTCCATCTCATATTCATGCATAATGTCTATTTTAGCAGAATTCTTCAGAAGTTAACATTCCTAGCAAAAAAAAGCTACTAGTTCTTCAATTTTAAATTAAAATTGATAATAAAAAAACACAAACAGCACTGATAATTCAGGCTCTTTGTGTCAATTAGTCATTAAAATTACTCAGATAAAACTTCTTTTTCTTTATCTGCTACAATTCCATCAACAGCTTTAATTGCGGCATCCGTAACTTTTTGTGTTTGAGTTTCTAAATCATGCAACTGATCTTCTGTAAAGGTACTATCTTTTTCGCCTTTTTTAAGCTCATCCATTGCATCGCGACGCACATTACGGACTGCTACTTTAGCGCGTTCACCTTCAGCTTTAACGTCTTTAGCTAATTCTTTACGTCTATCTTCAGTTAACTGAGGAATAACTAATCGAATTGCACTACCATCATTTGATGGATTAATACCTAAATCTGACATTAAAATTGCTTGTTCTAAGTTCTTTAAAGCTGATTTGTCATAAGGTGTCACCATAATTACTCGAGCCTCTGGAATGCTGATTGAAGCCATTTGATTAACAGGTGTCGGTGTTCCGTAATAATCAACCTTAATTCGATCTAACAAACTAGCATTAGCGCGTCCTGCTCGAATATTTCCTAGCTCACGTTGCAATGCCTGTTCAGCCTTTGCCATTTTGTCTTGTGCTTTTTTAATAATTTCATTTTGTGCCATATTATTTTCCCCTTACTGTAGTTCCAATTTTCTGGCCTTCAACAACTTTTTTAATATTTCCAGGTTGATTTAAATTGAAAACAACCAACGGAATATTGTTTTCCATAGATAGGGAACTTGCAGTTGTATCCATAACATTAAGTCCCTTATCTATAATATCCATATGTGTCAACTCTTCATATTTGGTAGCTGAAGCGTCTTTGTTAGGATCTGCAGAGTAAATTCCGTCAACACCATTCTTAGCCATTAAAATAGCGTCCGCATTTATTTCTGCACCTCTTAATGCAGCGGTCGTATCAGTAGAAAAGTATGGGCTACCAGTACCAGCTGCAAAAATGACAATCCGATCTTTTTCTAAGTGACGAACTGCCTTCCGACGAATGTATGGTTCAGCAATTTGACGCATTTCAATTGCCGTCTGAACACGAGTGGGAACACCTAACGATTCCAAGCTGTCTTGCAAGGCCAACGCGTTCATTACTGTAGCTAACATACCGATATAGTCAGCTTGAACGCGTTCCATACCCATTTGTTCACCAGTTTCACCACGCCACATATTACCGCCACCGCAAACAATTGCAATTTGAACGCCCATATCATGAACATCTTTTAACTCTTGAGCTACTGTTTTAATAACAGGTGGATTAATTCCTGATCCTTTATCGCCTGCAAGTGCTTCGCCACTAAGCTTCATGATTACCCGTTTATATTTAACTTCTGTCATGGTGTTTCCTCCTCGTTTCTTCCGTTCTAGTTTATCATAAAATTAGCCAATAGAGCCATCTATTCGCTAATTTAGTAAATAGTTCGTTTCTATGTAGCAAAAAAGGTGTCTTGTTTTCACAAAACACCTAAAACTGTAAGTAAGGACTAAGAACTAGCCTATTTACCCATTTCTTTTTTAACTTCTTCAGCAAAGTTAGCAGATTTCTTTTCGATACCTTCACCAACTTCATAACGGATAAATGATTTAACCTTTCCACCCTTTGAAGCCACATATTTAGCAACTGTTTGGTCTGGATCTTTAACAAAATCTTGATCATCAAGACTAATTTCTGCTAAGAATTTGTTAAGTCGGCCTTCTACCATCTTATCGATAATTTTTGCTGGCTTTCCTTCTTCTTCAGCTTCCTTGGTCAAAACTTCACGTTCATGATCCAAGACTTCAGCGGGAACCTGACTACGATTTACATACTTAGGATTAATTGCAGCAACGTGCATAGCAATGTCCTTAGCAGTATCATCATCAGCACCGTCCAATACAACTAAGGTAGCAATCTTACCACCCATGTGTAAATAAGCACCAAAATGTTCGTTTTCAGATTTTTTAACAACATCAAAACGACGTAAAGTGATTTTTTCACCAGTCACCTGAGTGGTTTCAATAATGTCATCATTAACTGTTCCCTTAGCGGTTTCAAGCTTCAAAGCATCCTCGATAGATGCAGGAGCACTCAAAGCAAGTTGAGAAGTAACTGCTTTTACTAAGTCAATAAATTGATCATTGGAAGCGACAAAGTCAGTTTCTGAGTTAACCTCAGCAATAGCTGCTTGATCATTATGAATTTCAACATCGGCTAAGCCTTCAGCAGCGATTCGATCACTTTTCTTTTCAGCTTTGGCAATCCCTTTTTCACGAAGAAAATCAATTGCCTTATCCATATCACCATCAGTTGCGACTAATGCTTTTTTAGCATCCATCATACCAACACCAATTTTGTCACGTAACTCTTTAACTTGTGATGCAGAAATACTTGCCATAATTATGGCCTCCTTTTAGTAAATTCTAAATTCCATTAAAAAGGCCATCTCAATCTCAGGCCAAAAAGGTCGAGACTTACGACAGCCTAATAATTAACTATTTTGCAGAGTCTGATCCGCCCTCAACAGTTTTTTTGAGATTCTCAAGAGAATCTGTCGAAACGTCACTTGCTGCTTCTTTAACAGGAGCTGCACTTTCAGTTGCTGCTGGTTGAGCATCGTCTTGATCTTCACCTTGACGGCCCTCAATAACGGCATCAGCCATTTTTGAAGTAATCAAACGAACAGCACGAATAGCATCATCATTTGATGGGATAATAACATCAATTTGATCAGGATCTGTATTCGTATCTACCATAGCAATAATTGGAATGTTCAACTTACGAGCTTCTTTTACCGCGATTTGTTCCTTACGAGGATCAACGATAAAAATAGCATCTGGAACATGTGGCATATCTTCAATACCACCCAAGAACTTCTCCAACTTGTCTTTTTGTTTGTTAAGAAGAGAAACTTCTTTCTTTGGCAAACGTTCAAATGTACCGTCTTCATTCATTTTTTTGAGATCTTTAAGACGTTTGATACGAGTTTGAATTGTGTTCCAGTTAGTTAAAGTTCCACCTAACCAACGATGGTTAACATAAAACTGACCTGCACGTGTAGCTTCTTCTTCGATTGCAGTTTGTGCTTGTTTCTTCGTACCAACAAATAAAACAACACCATTGTTTGCTGCAATATCTTTTACAAAGTTGTATGCAGAATCAATCATTTTAACTGTTTTTTGTAAGTCAATGATGTAAATTCCGTTACGTTCTGTAAAAATGTATGGCTTCATCTTTGGATTCCAACGACGTGTTTGGTGACCAAAGTGAACACCGGCTTCAAGCAATTGCTTCATAGAAATTACTGCCATAATAAAAATACCTCCAATAGTTTTTTCCTTCCCAATTTTCCTTTGATTTGAGAACTCAATGAGCACTGGTCAAATCATCCAACTGGGTGTGAATTTGGTTTAACACCAGCAATAAGTATACCGAAAATGCGCATTTAACGCAAGTAATACTTTCATTTTTATGCCGTTCAGAGCAAAAAAAAGTTTACACACCTTAATAATGTGTAAACTCTTTGGGGTCTACACTTTCTGGTATTG
>NZ_DOEM01000020.1:0-7402 GCF_003533255.1 Pediococcus sp. | reverse complement strand
TACACATAATTATTTAAACACTCTGAAAGTAAAAGAAAAGAAATATTTAATTTCACTTTTTAAGAACAAATTTTTTGTTCCTTTATGGATTGTCGGCATAATGGGAGCTATTTCTGAGTTTTTTTAGCTTATAAACTAAATATCCTGATGAATTATTTAAGTGAAAAACAAGTTGACCAATTTTGGAAGAGTGCAATTTACTTAATTGGCCTTAGTTTAGTAATTGGAATATGCAAACTTTTCACTGTGAGTCAGCAGGGGAGGCTCAAACAGAAAATTGAATTTGATTTGTCTAACAACCTAATAAAAAATGTGTTTGTCAAGAAAACTATAAGTGTTGAAAAAATGGGAAAAGGTGGATGGATTACGATTCTCAATTCTGATGTTCCCTTACTATCGGGAGTAGTACCAGAAACGTTTACAAACCTTTTGATTGGTTTGAGTTCATTTTTGTCTGCTATAGTTTTTGGATTCTTATCATCGTGGATGTTAACTTGTTTTATACTCATTCTGAGTTTTTTTTCCATGGCGATACCAAGATTAACCGGGAAATTAATAACGGTGACACAAGAGAATACGCAACATAGCAGAGAAGATATGCAAGAGATAATGTTACAAGTCTTCGGCGGGAGGAGCCTTCTGCGCTCATTTTTTGCTGAAAGGTTCGGTCTAAATCTTTTCAAAGAAAAGTATCAGAGATATACAAGGGATCAATTAATAAATGCAAAAAGTCAATGGCGAATGAATAGTATAAGTCTTGCTGCAGGATTTATTTTCGATGTTACGCCGTTAGTTTTTAGCATTTACTTAATTAGTGTTCATGCACTGACACTGGGACAATTTATGGGTTTTAATGTACTGAATGCGAATTTTACTTGGGCATTTTATCAGTTGCCTGGATTGTATGCTAACTGGGCTCGTCAAAAAGCTTCATTGAAACGAGTAGTGAAGTTTTTAGCTAGTGATCAGATTAAGCCAATCGATAATAATAATTTGCATAGTGTAAATTCATTTGGATTACAACGGGTATCTTTTCGTTATCCTAAAAATGAAGATTGGGTTTTAAAAGATGCAAGTATTTTCATTAATTTAAAAAATAGACAAAAAATTTTACTTGTAGGTGAGAGTGGTGCTGGTAAGACAACAGTTATAAAACTCCTGATGGGACTATATGAACCGAATTCAGGAAAAATTAGCGGGATTGGGATTGATGAAAATATTGAACAGAATGCTAATCCTATCAGTTTAGTCTCTTACGTGCCACAAGAAACGGAAATTTTTTCCGACACTGTTAGAAATAACTTGTTATTGGGAAGAAAAGTACCTGAAGCAGAATTAAGCACAGTTATACAAAAGGTTGGTTTGAGATCTCTGATTGACGGTCTTCCGAATAAACTTGAGACACAAATTTTTGGAGGAGATAATATGAACTTATCTGCGGGGCAACTTCAAAAAATTGGGCTTGCACGTGCGTTGTTAGCGAAACGTCCACTGATAGTTTTAGATGAGCCCACAGCTAATTTGGATCAAACGAGCGAAAAAGATTTTTTAAGAGTTCTTAGTCAGTTACCTATGGGTATATTTATGATCTCCCATCGCGATTCGGTGGAGACTGGCTGGTTAACAAAAAAAGTGTTAAAAAACAAAAAAATAGTCGATGCAATTTGAAAACGTTAAAGAGATGAACAATTATGAAAACAAATTTAATATCAAGTATTATTTTCGGCAGGATAAATAAATTTCCGTTGAATAGTTTTCCTGAATTTGAAAAAATTTTAAATCTTGAAAATAATAATTATGAGGATAAAAGAAAACTTCCTGAATTCCAAAAATTGGTTAAATCAATCGAATTATTAAGTCCAAAGATGTATGAGAATCTACGAAAAGTTAAATGGATTGATGAAAAATTATTAAACTCACTTTGGAAATATAGTATTCGCGGGATGTATAGGGCTACTCCCTTAGGAGACCTTGCCTCTGTTTTTAATGATAGGTCTGACTCTAACCTAAATTTTGATATACAAAGTGAGCAGAACCCTAGATTTTTTTGAAGAATGCGGTTACAATGTGGTTATTGGTGATGGCGATACAAATACCGCCATTAATATAGGCATCGAACTAATTTCGGTTAGTGCGATGTCTTTTTTATGATGTGTTGCTTATATTTATTTAAATTCTTCTTTAGTAAATAAAATGTAATTTGTAAATTTTCATTCAGATGGTAGACTAGGTAAGTAAGCTTTAACCAATTTGGGAGTGATTATTTATGAAAATTAAATCAAACGATTTATTAGAAACAATTCGCGATGAGAATTTTGCACCGGAAACTTTTAAAGTCACGAGCACAAAGTTAAAAAAAGATCCCAAAGGGGCATTAAAATCTGTTTTTGGCTATCTACAAACGGCTTTGAAAGAAACAGCTGTTGTGGAAGCCGACGTGGCAATCAGAAAAGATGTTGTTTTGAAGTTTCAGACCAATATCATTAACTTACCATTTAATTATCCAAACAAGATTGAACAACTGACTGAAGTTGATACGGATTATGATGTTAATTTATATGCGATTTTTGAAGCAGAAGAGATTAATGCATCCCACTTGCGGATTGATTTAATGGGAAGTGTTGATAATTTCTTAGCAGGTGATGCAGATGTTTATCAAAACATCGCTGATTGGGTGATCTTGCAATTTGAGAAATTAGAAACTAAGAAAGAAAAATAAAGTAGAGGTTGTTTATGAATCGTTTAACTAAAATGTTAGCAGTAGCTGGAGTTTTGTTTTTGGCTGTCTTTTTAATTAGCTTACGATTCCATCCGGCCACTAGCAAAGTAAAAACGCAAGATTCAAATCAGGTAAGTGTTTCAAAACTGCCTAAAGAGAAGAAGACTAAAAAGAAAAAAGTTGCCAAAAGACCGTCTTACATGCGAGCGGTAAATTGGAAAAAATCTTCAGAAACAAAGGCTTACCCGGATTTAACGAAATACTCAAACGTATGGATTCAGGTCTCAATTGCAAAACAACGGGTCTATATTCGCAATAACAAAAAGCGTTTGTATACCATGTATGCAACGACTGGTGCTAAAAACTCAACGCCCACCGGAACGTACCATATTCAGGCAGAACGTGGTGAGTTTTTCTATAATGCACAGTCTAAAGAAGGCGCCAAGTACTATGTTTCTTGGAAAGACCACGGTGTTTACTTATTTCACACTGTGCCAACAAATTCACAGGGGCAGTTTATTGTAAAGGAAGCTAAGAAACTAGGTAAAAAGGCCAATTCACATGGCTGTGTCCGGTTGTCGGTACCAGATGCAAAATGGATTTATACAAACATTAAAGAAGGAACAAAGGTTGTTATCCACTGAGGGAATAGAACATGAAAAACAAAATTCGCGAGTTTCTACTGCAAAAAGGAAAATGGTATCAAGATGCTGGCATTAGTGTGGCCAGCCTTTTCGTGGCCCTTGTTTTATATAAGTTAATTGGTTACATCTTCACGAAGATCAACTTTTTGAATTGGGAAACAATTATCGGTGTTGTGATTTTGTATGTCATCATTTTATTTGGGTGGCGTTATTGGGAGCTCAATTGGTCACGCAAACGATAAATAGATTAAAAAAACCGTTAATTTCTAGTTGGAAACTAAAAATTGACGGTTTTTGTGTTGATTAATTTTAAAATGAATGATGGAATTCCACGTTAAGCCCTCGAAACGAGTTTATATAACTGTCTTGCTATAACAGGTAAAATTGCTAACGTAAAGAAGATTAAAGTGAAATACCTTTTTACAAAGGGCGTTGTGCCTAGATAATATCCAGCTAAACAACAGGCACCGACCCAAATGAGAGCGCCTAGAAAATTTAGTTTGTTGAACCTTTGGAAACTCATATCAGAGTTGCCGGCAATAATTGGGACAAACAAACCAAGGAACGGGACAAATCGAGATAATAATAAAGAACTTTTTTCATTGTGATTAAAATAAGCCTGTGTTTTTTCCATTTGATCCGAAGTTTGAATTTCTTTAGTTAGTTTGGAGTGTTGACCAAGTTTTTTACCTTGACGAAATTTGACAACTGAACCAATAGTGGCAGCCGTTAGAAATACAACAAATAAAACAATTAAATTCAGTTTAGAATGTGGGCTGGCGGCAATTGTACTTGTTAAAAATAGAACTGATTGACCAGGTAGAAATGAAAAAATGACGTAAGCTGTTTCTAAAAAAATCCAGATAAATAAGATTAGGTAAATCCATCCGTTCATTTTGTCTGCGATTGGCACAATGTAATTTAGTGGATGGATAAAGAAATTAATGATTAAATTTAGCATAGCGGAACTCCATTCCCGTAAAAACTACCCTAATCATATAATGAAATCGTGAAATTGACTAGTATTGGGATTGGTAATTGAAAGTTAAACGTGTTATCATGAATTTATGCGATGAGTCGAGTATAATCAGGCAACTTAGGTTGTTTCACTTTCGAGTGACTAGTGATTTTCTTGGAACGGGATGTGTCTCTTCCACCGGATTGTGTGGAACATCTGATTAAACATGTGTGAACCGTGCGAGGTCTATTTGAGAAATCAAGTACCGTTCAAAAAAGGTTGAAGCAATTTTGCTTCAACCTTTTTTATTACGCAATTTTATTGAACAATATAAAGTTGATCATGAACCAAATCAAAATGAGAAAAATGTTTGTTGAGCTCTTCAGTAGCCTCAGGGTCCACATAAGTGGCATGGTTCCAGAAAGTTTTGCTTCCAGAACTTCCCAGCTTTTCGCCAATACAAATTAATTCAACATCTGGGTTAGTTTTTCGCATCTCTTGTAAGAGTTGCCAATCAACAGGGATGCCGTCTGGTGACCAAGACATCATGACATATTTCACTTTGTCATGGTAGCGATGCCAAGCATCCAGTGCATCTAAAGGCTCGATTTCAGTCAAAGTATGTTTGCCAGTTTCGTTTTCGGTGATCCATCCCATACTGTCGGTTGCAATAATGTTTTGACCATGATTACGTAAGCCGGCTGAAATGTAGCCATTGCCTGCCATCACTTCCAAAGTTGAGGCACCATTTAAGAATTTGGCCAGATCTTTGATAAAAGGCGCTGAAATGTACGCCCACATTCCGTAATGCGCCTCTAAATAATCCCGATAAGATCGTAGCAACTTATCTAACTTCGGTAATGCTTGCGAGTACCTATTCCATAGTTCATCGCCCTTAGGATTTCCCATTGGATAATCTTTAAGAATAGACTGAAACAGTTCATCTTGAAAAGTATCTGGAATTTGAAGAAGAGGCAATGATTGTGGCAACAATCCCTGAGAAATAAGATGATCACTTTCCAAAATGTTATGGGTAAGGAAAGTGATCTGAGGGAAATCTTTGAATAACAAATCGTATCTTTTTATTTGCTCTAAATAAGTGTCTGAAGCGGGTTTTGAACGTTTAGCACGAACCTGCTTACGAAGCTTTTTCATTTTTTTAGAATTCAAAATAGCCATCCATTCAAACTGTCAAGTTTACTTTTTATTGTCATCCAAGCCTAAATCTAATTCTTCTTGCTGATCATTATCTGCATGAATGGTTCGGCGATTCTTGCCATGGAGGTAGCCATCCATTAACTGAAATAGTTCATAGCGATCTTCACTCGTCAAAACCTTATGACTGAAGGAAAGTTGTTTACCAGACAAGAATAGTTTACTCAGATCATATTCATCGTGATCGGCCTTACCACTAAGATAATCCATCGTAACATCAAAATATTCGGCTAATTTTCGAACCTCTACAAAAGAAGGGGTTCGAACGCCACGTTCCCAATTACCAATCTGAGAGGATGTATTTGCTTTTTCTGCTGGTCCTGGATATTGTTTATTTAAATCCGCCGCTAATTCTTCCAAAGTGATGTTTTGGCCATGGCGGAGTGCACGAAGTCTTTCAGGAAACATGTGATTACTCCCTTTCTGTTATCTCAATTTTATCATAACAACAGCCTGTTAGGCGCATTCTATCACTATTTTTTGCATTTTAGTGGGACAATTCGAACAATTTGTCACAATCGCGATCCAAATTATATGAAACCGGATAGATAGTGAATTTCATGGGCTTGATTGTGATTTATTTGGCCTTTGAGAATAAATTAAATTCGTTTGCGCTTATTTTACTGGCCAAAAAAGCAGTATACTTTTTAAATCGAAGGATAAGGGATGAAAATTTTGAAAAAGTTTTGGAAATGGTTACTCGTTATTTTTGCAGTCTTAGTTGTAGCAGATATTGGTGCGGCTTCGTATTTTTATCATGTGGCTGTGGTACCTGGACACAAAGATTTTTTAAGTAGCTCGGCAATCTTAAAGAAAAGTGACCCACTGTATAAAGAAAAGCTCTGGTATCAAAATGTCCATAAGCAAACGTGGCATGAAACTTCGGCAACGGATAATCTCAAATTAGATGCTTATTATATTCCAGCGGCGCATAAGAGTAATAAAACGGTTGTAATTGCGCATGGCTTTATGGATGATAAGTCCAAAATGGGAGCTTCTGCGGCGATGTTTCATAAGATGGGTTATAACGTGTTAGTGCCGGATGACCGTGGCCAAGGTGATAGCCAAGGAAATTATATCGGGTTTGGTTGGCCAGACCGGCTAGACTATATTAAATGGATGAATCTATTGTTGAAACGAGAAGGTAAGAATCAGCAGCTCGTGATGTATGGCGTCAGCATGGGTGGTGCCACAACAATGATGGTCAGTGGCGAAAAAAATGTACCAAAACAACTCAAGGCCTATGTTGAAGATTGTGGCTACACTTCTGTAAATGATGAAATAACGTATGAAGCTAAAACTATGTATCATTTACCATATTGGCCATTAGTTCCATCTGTGAGTGCGATTACGCAGTTACGGGCTGGATATAACTTTAAAGAGGCCAGTGCTTTGAAACAGGTTGCGAAGAATCATAAACCGATGCTGTTCATTCACGGGAACAAGGATACGTTTGTCCCAACCAGAATGGTTTACCCATTGTATAAAGCAGATAAGGGACCTAAACAGCTGCTCATTGTGAAGGGTGCTACCCATGCAAAATCAATGGCGACAGCCCCCAAACTTTATCAACAAACAGTGAAAAAGTTTTTGAACAAGTATGTGAAGTAGTGTGTTTCTTATTAAATATATTTTAGAAGTAATTAAAAAGAACAAGAGACTGGCAAAAGTAATTTTGCCAGTCTCTTGTTCTTTTACAGTCAAACTTTTTAGCTAAACGGAGGAATCTAACCGCTTTTTCCCATTCTTTTGCTTTAATCAAAAGGTTAAAACTATAAAAACACGTCTCGTTACCTGATACAAAAGCAGTCATGGTAACGAAATTAGATTAAAATACCGTCTCCCAGCAAATTTGGGCTGGAACGT
>NZ_DOEM01000008.1:4957-20735 GCF_003533255.1 Pediococcus sp. | reverse complement strand
CACATAATTATTTAAACACTCAAGAATATACTATCGTACGGTCTGTAAATAACAAAAAATAAAAGATTTGTGTATTTATAATTAACAGACTAAGGCTAAATCATTGACCAGCAGATACGATATACATTTAATATATATAAAGAAAGGTTGGCGGAAAATATGCGGAGCGTAAAATTAAGAAAAGTGGGAACTTCTAATGTATTGACTGTCCCAAGCAGTATTAAGCCTCGTGAAACTGAATTCGACGTATTTTATGGTCGTAACGGCGCCATTGTTTATACCCCCAAAACCAAAAATCCTTTTACAGACGAAAATTTCGTGAAAACGCATCAAGGAAAATTGGATGAAACATTGGTTGAAACGGAGCTAAGGAAAGATGAATTTTAATTATGTTCCGGAACAACAGGATATCATCTGGATTAACTTTCAACCTTCTAAGAAAAATGAGCTTCTGGGGAGGCATCCGGCAGTGGTTTTAAGCACCAGTGGTTACACAGCTGTCACGGGTCTAGTTGCTGTTTCGCCAATTACCCATGCCACGGACAATCGATTGAAAGAAATGTTTGTACCTATAAAATCAGATTTTGGGATAGAAGGATTTGTAAATCCACTGAAGTTTCATACATTTAGTGTGATCGGAAGGCATGTTGAATATGCTGGTGGTTTATTAGATGACGCGTCTTTTGCCATTGTTTTGAAAGTACATCAACAAATTTTGAATTATATGTGATTAGAATAGTTTGAATGGATCAAAGTCTAGAACTTTGGTCTTTTTATGTGGCAATTTTCGTCGTTTTACTATAGAAAAGTAAATATAATTTACACCAAGATGTGAATAAGTTGTAACATAAAAGCTAGTTAACTTTTGGAGGAAGAAGCGAAGGACTTGTCAAAACGAAACATTTTTATTGTTACCTGTGCACTACTTTTATCGAATGCAATGAGTGGGCTAGATAGCACCATTGTGAATACTGCCTTGCCCGCGATCATTTCTGATCTTCACGGTATTGAAATGATGGGTTGGATCGTCGCTGTCTTCTTACTTGGAACAGCGGTTAGTACCCCTCTATGGAGCAAACTTGGTGAACACATTGGCAATAAACAAAGTTATCAACTTGCGGCCTTATTTTTTGTGGTGGGTTCTTTACTTCAGGGACTCTCGCCAAACATTGTCTTTTTGATTATCTCGCGAACAATTGCTGGAATTGGTAACGGTGGCGTTGTTTCCTTACCATACATTATTTACGCTCGGATGTATGCTGATCCCCGCAAACGGATGAAAGTTTTGGGGTTCGTCTCTGCCAGTTACAGTACTGCCACCATCATTGGTCCGCTGGTTGGTGGATTTATCGTGGATGCCTTCTCGTGGCACTGGGTCTTTTATTTAAACGTGCCTATCGGCTTGATTTCAGCAATTTTAGTTCAAATCTATTACAAAGCAGAAAAAGAAGCACATAAGAATAAACCAGTTGATTACATGGGTTCCATTTTAATGACCATTGGTTTAACCAGTTTACTGGCTGGCATTGAAATGATTGGCACTGCCAGCACGTTGTTTGTGACAGTGGCATTGATTGTTGCCGTTATGTGCATTGGGGCAATGATTTATTTCGAAAGAGGCGTGGCCGATCCGATTATTCCAAGTCGCCTATTCAAAAATCGCGAATTAGTGATTGATTTTATCCTGTTTACCCTAATCTGGGGCGCGTTTGTGGGCTTCTTAATTTACAGTCCAATGTGGGCGCAAGGATTACTGGGGACTTCGGCGTTAATTGGAGGTGCTACCCAAATTCCAAGTTCATTTACGAATTTTATGGGATCAGGTTCTGTGGCAACCTTGCGGCGGTACTTCACACCGCAAAGAGTGGTGGTAATTGGCATTGTGATGCTGATCGCCTCTTTCCTATTCCTAGTAATTGGCGGCGTTAAAACTCCCTATTGGGTCCTGTTAGTAGCGGGAGCATTTGAAGGATTTGGTAATGGTGCCTGCTTCAATGAACTTCAAGTAAAGGTCCAACAAGATGCCGATTTAGGGGATGTTCCGGTTGCCACGTCATTTAGTTTTCTAATTCGGATGTTAAGCCAAACGTTTACGGCATCTATCTTTGGCCTTGTCATGAATAGTGCGCTTCGCCACGGTGTTTCAAGCTCGCACGGCGCCGTGACAATGAAAATGATGAATAAATTAAGTGATGCCACAAATATTAATTCTTTGCCAACCAAACTTTTGCCACAGATGCGAGCCATTTTGCATAATGGGCTACACAACATTATGTTATTATCGCTTGTGCTAATGTTGGTGTCTTTGGCAATCAATGTTTGGGCGCAACATTTGGAAAAGCGTGCCCATGTCACGGTATAGCGAATGACTTAGAAAGAAGTTGGTTATTTTGTCACTTTGGCTTATGTCTGTAATTTTGTTGGCAGCTGGATTAGCGGCCGGCCTGTTGTCATCCATTGCTGGATTGGCGTCGTTGGTTTCCTATCCTGTGCTATTAATGTTGGGATTACCCCCAGTTAGTGCAAACGTGACGAACACAGCAGCGCTAATTTTCACAGGTGCTGGCTCTAGTTTGTCATCTTTAAGAGAATTACATCACGTTCGAAAAACGGTGTTGAAGGTCACAATTTATGCCTTAATTGGTGGGGTTGTGGGCAGTTTCTTGCTGGTAATTGCGCCCGCAACAACTTTTGAACGGGTCGTTCCTTTTTTGGTATTTGGGGCTGGTCTGTTAATGCTTTGGTCTCAATTTCGCCACACCGTACCTAAGAAAGTGGATCATACAAATCATCTGGCAACGACAATTTTAAAAAATACCGCAATTTTGCTGGTCGGTGTTTACATTGGTTATTTTGGTGCATCGGCTGGAATGATTATGCTTTCAATTTTGATTGTGACGCTCAATGACAGTTTTGGTGAGATTAATGCGATTAAAAACTTTGCGGCGTTTATGACAAACATTTTGTCGTTGATTATTTACGCGTTTACTACAAAAGTGTACTGGTGGATGGTTGTACCATTGGGAATCGGGATGTTTATTGGTGGTTACCTAGGTCCAGTTGTCATTCGTCATGTTCCGGTAAAACCCTTGCGGATTGCGATTTCGTTTTCTGCATTTGGTTTGGCGGCTTATCTGTTTTACACAGCTTATTACTAAAAACTAAAGGTTGAAACTCCAAAAACTTATCTTGTTGCTTGATACGAAAACGTTCATGGCAATAAAATCAGATTAAATTGCTGTCTTCCAGACCAAGTGAGCCGCAGGACAGCAATTAAACTACTGCTTTTGAACCAAGTCGTTTAATACTAGTTATTGAAGTCATTTTGATACTTTCAACCTTAGCTAAAAACAAAACATGAGCCATACTAGGTTTTTCGACTTGGTATGGCTCATGTTGATTTTAATACAGGATTAGAACGAAAAATTATTTCTGTGTAAATGGTAAAACAGCACGTCTGGAACGCTCCGCTTGTATCGGCAAAAACACAGGACGAGCCAAACCAAAACCTTGTAACAGGTTAACGCGATAGTTAATTAAAAGTTGTAAATCTGTTTTGGATTCAACGCCCTCTACTGTAAAAAGTTTGTTATTTTTGGCCGCTAATTCACACCAAAAAGACAAGCTATGGATGATGGACGTTAATGACTGTGTTTTTCTGAAATTCTGGATGGCAAATTTATATTCGCTTATATATGGATTTAACAATAAAGTTCGATCAATTTGATTACTACCGGAACCCACATCATCCATGATCAAATCAATGCCGGCTTCAAAAAAATGCTTGGCTGCAGTTTGAATTTCACTTGAGTTAACGGGAAATTTGGAATCATGCTCGGTGAGTTCGACTTCTAAAGTAACTGGTAAAAGCTGATTCTTAACTTCACTTAAAACGGCACAGAATTCTGGATCAATAAACTGTTCTGGATCTAAATTAATGGATACGTTTTTTAAATCTTTGGAAAGAACAGGGATGGTTTGCAAAAGGAGGTCCGCAATTTGTTGTGGTGGAAATTGGGCAAAGTCGTCTGGTAAAACCCAACTATCGCCAATTTTTTCACGCAAAAATAGTTCACACCCAACTGGTTTTAGTGGATCAACTGAAAACTTAGATTGTCCCCAGAAACGAATCATAGTAACTTCTCCAATACGGTTTAAGACATAACACGAAACCAAACATACTCTTTATCGTTTGTTAAGCAGTCTAATTGACGATTATTTTAGCACAATAAAGCCAAACTACAATAGCGTTTCAAGTGGGCAAGACCGATAAATTTTGAACTGCATCTTAAACTAAAAATCAGTCATCCATAAGCCCTTTATGGCGCTGTTTGTTTAGCCGAAAACTTGAATAACTATTCGTTAAATAAATACGTAAAAAATGAAAAAAGTTGTCACATAAGTTAATTATGTCACAACTTTATTTTTCATTTTCAATGGTAACTTGATCGCGACCTTGGCCTTTAGAGTGATAAAGCATGCGGTCTGTCCGTTCGTAAAATAAATTTGAGGTCACATCATTGGGCCCCAACTTAGCGACACCCATTGAAACCGTAATTTGTAATTTCAAATGATTGGTAGGAAAGGTTGTTTCACGAATACGATTTTGTAAGTGGTAACTAAATTTTGCCGCCTCTGGTAAGTCTGTGTTAGGCATAATAATATTAAATTCCTCTCCGCCAACCCGATAGACTTTGGCATTCGGCATCTTTTCACTCTCGTCAACAAGAATCTTGCCGACAGCTTGTAAGATTTCGTTTCCAGTTAGGTGGCCGTGGTCGTCATTAACTCGTTTAAAATAATCAATATCCAGAGCTAACATGGTTAAGGCATGCTTGGTGTGTTGAAATGCCGAGACCTGAGTTTCTAAATCGTTTTTAAAAGAGAGATACTTATTTAATTTGGTCAGTGGATCCGTAGTGGCCTGGCGACTAAGCAAAGTTAAATAGTCATTTTCGTGGTTTAAATGACTAATTCCAAATTCAAGAACCGCGTTCATTACGACAAAACTGAAGATATTGAAAAGCGTGATTTTCCAGGTTACAGCACCGAAATAAGGAAGCTGTAAGTAATTGAACACAAGCCACAGGACACCTAAAATAACGTCTAAAGAGCCAATGAGAAAAATTTGTGGTAGTTGCCATTTACGCACAATCGAAACTAATAGCAAAGTAAGCAGATAAATTATTGCCGTCATTGTAAAGAAGTAGATTGTCCCAGCAGTGAATCCCCACAGAATAATTCGTGCAAGAAAACTCATCAAAACAATCACGGCACTACTTCGTTTGCCAAGATAAATAGTTACATAGAAAAGTAATAGTAGACGAAAATTAACGAAAGCTAAGTCATGACCTTCTCGAGCGACCACAAATTCAAAATAGATTCCAAGGATAGAAAAATAGCACACACTAAAAATTGCTAGCCGACCTGTTAAATAGTTGATGGTTTCAGAAATGTTTCCTGAACGGGAAATTATCGATCGAACTAGAATTTGAAAGAATACAATTACGCCGAGGGTAACAAAAATGCCAGTAAATAATGGCGATAAGAACCAGAGGTGTTCAGTCAATATTAATCATCTCTTAACTAAGAATTCTAACTAGTATTCATTAATTAAATAATAACCATTTGTATATCTAATAAAATTTCAGGTGACCATTTGCTAACAGATACCGTTAGTTAAGCCCTTTAATCATAGCAAATAATAGTGAGACAACAATGATAAATGAAAACGATTTTTTTGTTTTAGCTTTTAACGAGCATACAAAAGAAAACTATTTTTTAAACTAAAGGTGTTTTTGATATCGAAAATGAGAAAAAGGAATGCTATTTATCATAGGTTTTTGGTAAAAAAAATTATCCAAAAACTGGATAATTACGAGGTACGTTAAGTGATTTTTAATAACAAGTAGTAGATTCAGAGATTACGCTATCAGGATCATCCTGAGTGGGCAGATATATTGGTCTTCCAAGCGCATATCCTTGAAACATATCTGCCTGATAGCGCGAAAGGATTAGCAAGTCTTGTTTAGATTCAACGCCTTCAATTGTGAACAACTTCTGATTCTTTTGTGCTAAATCTCGCCAGAACGTTAAATTGGGCACAATATCTTCTAAAGATTCAAACGGACGGAAATTTTGAATGGCAAATTTATATTCGTGAACAAAATCATTAAGGAGTTTAACCCGTGCTAATTGATTATCACCAGAACTGACATCGTCTAAAATGATATAAAAGCCAGCGTCGTTAAAACGTTTTGCAGCTGTGACTAATTGGGAAGGCGAAATGTTTAGTTGCCCCGTTCTTTCTGTTAATTCAATGGATAACTGAATGCCAGAAAGCTGTTGTTTTATAGCAAAAAAAGCTTGTAAAAAAACAGGATCTACAAATTGATCAATGTCCAAATTAATCGAAATGTGTTTCATTTTTTGTGGGAACTCAGGTGTTGTTCGCGTTAGAAGATCTGTAATTTGTGTAGCTGTAAATTTACTGAAATCGGTTGGAATTTCCCAATTACCAGTATTGTATTCACGTAAAAATAATTCATATCCAATGGGTTCTAAAGGTTCGCGTGAAAACTTCGGTTGTCCCCAAAATCTTAGCATGCAAGTCATCTCCAAACATAAGAAATTAAAAAAACCCGTACTTGATCTTTCACAAGTATGGGTCGTGTTCAATATCGTAATATTGAATGAGCAGTTTTTATTTAATTCGTTAATATAACAATACTAAGTGTAGCACGGCTGTATAAAAATACAAGGGACTAAACAAAGATTGTTTCACAGAGTTTAGTTTTGAGTTGAACTAACAGGGTTACCGAAGCCAGTTGTAGATGATTTTGTGAGTTCAGTATCGACAGTTACGCGATCGCGGCCCTCACCTTTAGAGTGGTATAACATTTGATCAGTTCGTTCGTAAAATAAATTTTGAGTTTTATCGCTGGCATGAAGAGTGGATACACCCATCGAAACTGTAATTTTTATATTTTGATTTTCCGAGATTTGAAATGTGGCCTGTCGGATTTTAGCTTGCAAGTCATGGCTAAATTGGCTAGCTTGTTCAAGACTTATGTTGGGTAGTAAGACATTAAATTCTTCGCCACCAACACGATAACAGTGCGCATCAGGAAGATCGTGAACCGCTCCAATTAATAGTTTACCTACACCAATTAAAATCTTATTACCCGCTAAATGACCGTATTGATCATTAACCCGTTTGAAATAATCAATGTCTAAAGCGATCATCGCGAGTGGTTTCTTGGAGCTATGAAACTCACCAAATTTTTTAGTGAAATCAGTTTTGAAGACAGCATAATTTTTCAATTGGGTCAACGGATCAATAGTAGCTTGGTGCGTTAATGTGTTTAAATAATCATTTTCAGTGTTTAATTGAGTTAATCCGTAATATAGGGAGAAGTTCATAACACCAAACGCAATCCAATAATAGACAACTTGCGATAGCGGAATGTCACCTAAGTAATCTAAACGAATGTAATGAAGAAGTAACCAAAAAACACCTACAATAATGTTCAAGCAGTTGACTAACACTAACTGACTACTGTGGTGGCGGCGGATTAAGTGCAAATTAAGTGCAAAAATTAAATACATAAACACTGAAAATGCAATAAAAATAAATGTGCCTGTTGTACTACCCCAGAATAAGAAGCGGGTAATAAAACTGCACAAAATGACGATGAAACTTGTGCGTCGACCTAAGAAAATAATGACGTAGGATAACAAAAGTAAACGGAAATCAATGAAAGCAATGTCACTATCCTGTTGAACAGCCGCAATTTCAAAATAAATGGCAAGTGCGGAAAAGTAAACCGTGCTTAAAACGGCAAGACTACCCACCAAATAATTAATAGGAGCTCCCTTTTTGGTTGAGCGGGACATTAAAGTGCGCGCCAACAATTGAAAGAACAGGATAATCCCTAAGGTTACAAAAATGCCGGTAAAAAGAGGCGATAATAGCCAGTCGTGTTGGGTCAAAGTAATTCATCTCTTAACTAAGTAATTATTATTTTTATGAATTTTTAATTTAAGTGTGTTTAATTATAACAAATTATCAATAGGCAACAAGGGAATTCATGAATCAGTATAGGGTAACAACTTTAAACCTAGATTAATTCAGGATTTAGCCTAGCGTTTGAGCTACTTAGTGCACAAAAAAGCAACCATCATAGTAGTCGGGATGGTTGCTACAAGCACAATAAATGTGCGGCGTATTTTCATACGCATCAGACAATTGTCTGATAAGATTTGGCACCTTAATGTGAATTGTACCACAAATGTGCCAATTTAACCGCACAATTACAGATATTTCGCCTAAATTTCGTTTGAATTGGCTTTTCAATCAGAATATACTAATTCTATGTACTAAAAGTTAGAAACAAATCAAACGATAGGATGTGACACACATATGTGTACAAGTGTAATGTACCAAAATGCAAAGGGTAATTGGTTTTTGGCGCGAACGATGGATTTTTCGTTCGAATTGGGTGGCCGTCCTGTTGTGATTCCGCGTAATTTTCATTTTAAAAGTGATGCTGATGAAAAAGGTTTTGACACAAAATTAGGTTTTACTGGTGCTGGTCGAGATTTGAATGGTTATATTTTAGTCGACGGGGTTAACGAAGCCGGTGTAGGTGCCGCAACGCTTTACTTTGACGGCTTAGCTAAATTTGCTGACCAAGCAGTTTCAGGTAAAACGAATGTTGCGCCTCATGAGGTCATCAACTGGATTTTAGGTAATGTCACGAATGTTGCCGATTTAAAAGCTAAAATTGCTGATCTGAATATTGTCGCAATTGCGAATGATTTGTTTAAGATTATCGTGCCACTTCACTGGATTGTGGCTAATAAAACGGGTGCTTGTGTCGTTTTGGAACAAGACGAAAACGGGATGAAAGTAATGGATGATCCAGTTAAAGTCATGACCAATAGTCCTGATTTCCAATGGCATCTAAAGAATTTAAATAATTATGTGCAATTAAAGCCAACTTCTCATAGCTCAAAGAAGTATGGCGAGTTTGAATCGGAGGCTTATGGTTTAGGTAGTGGAGCACTTGGTTTACCAGGAGACTACACCTCAGTTTCCCGATTCGTGCGAGCTGCATTTATTCGTCAAAATACTGATAAGGCAAAGACAGTGCCTGGTTCAATTAATGCCTTATCGCACATTTTGAACAGTGTGGAGATTCCTAAGGGCGTGAAAGCTGATAATGAAGGTGGTTGTGACTATTCTCAGTATCGCGGCTACATGAGTTTAGACGAGGGTGCTTATTACATGCAACCATATGACGACCAAACGATTACGCGTGTGGTGATGACACCTGAATTGTTGAATGCTAAAGAGCCAACTGAATTTCCATTGAAGGCGGAACAACACTTTAATTCGGTTAATTAAATTTTTGCTAGAAGCATTGGATTACTGAAAAGGTTATCTGGTGCTTTTTTAAGTTTTAAATAGCATAGTCTCGTGTACAAAAAGTATAATGAAGACAAGCAAGTAGAAAGCTAGTGAGATATTTGAAAATTGTTAGTTGGAATTGTAATGGTGCGTTTCGAAATAAGTTTCAATATATTCAGAAGCTTAATGCAGATTTATACATAATTGAAGAGTGTGAAAATCCGGAGAAAATTATCAGACCTGAGTATTTAAACTATGTTAAAAGCAGTGCTTACAAGTGCTTTAAAGGTGATAAAAAGGGATTACTTGTATTTTCGCCAGTGGCTACTATCAATCCTGTGCATTGGAATGATAATCGCATGCGTTATTATTTACCATTTAATTTTTTAAAACATCATTTTTTAGGAGTTTGGACGAAGGATAATTATATTGAAGATTTGTATTTGTATTCCAGTTTCAATATTCAAAAACTAAAAAATAGATATATTATTGGCGATTTTAACAGCAATGTTATGTGGGACAGAAAACATGGCTATCGAACCCATTCTGACTTTAATAAACTTGTTTCAAAGGTAGGCTTAGGAAGCGCCTATCATATGCAAACCGGTGATCTTTTTGGGCAAGAAAAACAAGCAACTTTTTATTTATATCGGAAACCAGAGAAACCATACTATATTGATTATGCGTACCTTCCCGAAAAATCAACGTTTAATATTACATTTGGAGATTCAAGTTTTTTACAGTATTCAGATCACCTCCCGTTAATATTAAACGTGAAGTAGCAACTTTTTAAATGCTATAATTCAAGTAACAGTAATCGAGATTTGAGAGGACGAAAAAATGGCATTTATCACATTAAAAGACGAAACAAAGCGTTACACAATTGAAAGCAATACCATCGTTGCCAATAATAAAGTGAACTTTGAAATTGATGAAGGTGAACTGGTTATTATTTTGGGCGAATCGGGAGCTGGAAAATCAACTGTCCTCAACATGTTGGGTGGCATGGATCATCCAACTGAGGGTAGTATTTTAATTGATGGCCAAGATATTGCGACCTATAATGAACGTCAATTAACTTCTTATCGCCGCACAATGGTAGGGTTTGTGTTTCAGTTTTACAATTTAATTCCTAATTTGACCGCCCGTGAAAACGTAGAATTGGCCAGCCAGGTGGCAGATGATGCCTTGGATGTGGAAGAAACCCTCAAACATGTTGGTCTTGAAAAGCGAATGGATAATTTTCCTGCACAACTTTCTGGTGGCGAACAACAACGGGTCGCGATTGCGCGAGCTTTGGCCAAAAATCCCAAGTTGCTTTTATGTGATGAGCCCACCGGAGCTTTGGATTATCATACCGGAAAACAAATTTTACAGTTACTGCAAGATACGGCTCGAAAAACCAACCGAACTGTTTTAATTGTGACGCATAATTCGATGATTGCCCCGATGGCAGACAAAGTGATTCATTTAAAGGATGCCCAAGTCCAAGGGATTGATATCAATAAACAGCCAACCCCTGTTGAACAGATTGAATGGTAGGTGCACACGATGAATCGAACTTATTTTAAGTCAACCATGCGGGAAATCAGTGACTCAGTGGGTCGCTTTGTGTCGATTGTGCTGATTATTTTACTGGGTTCTCTACTGTACGTCGGAATTCGAAGTGTGGGTCCTGATCTGAATCAAACGGCAAGCCATTATTTTGAAAAGCAAAAATTAAGTGATGTGAAAGTTACCTCAACGATGGGGCTGACGAACAGCGATTTAACTTCAATTAAGCAAAACAAACAAGTTAAACAAGCGATGCCGGTTCATATGACGACATTACAGAAAAGGCGTAACCAAATCGTTAGCGTTTACGGCTATCAAAACGGCAGTAAACTCGATCGATTGAAGTTAGTAAGTGGCAAATTGCCAACTAAAAACAACCAAATTGTGCTTGATAAAAAAGCTAAGCAAAACGGCTATAAAATTGGCGACACGTATCGATTGCCTAAAAGTGCCAGTTTAAAACGGCGCACGTTTAAAGTCGTTGGCTTTGTGAATTCGCCGCAATATGTCAGTAGTACGGATCGAGGCACAACTAATTTAGGCAGTGGGACGGTAAATTATTTTGCCTATGTCCCCAAAGCGGTCTTTAAACAAAAAGAATATGCGCTCATTGCGGTGCAGTTTAGAAATCCGAAGCATTACGCAGCGGGAACTGACCAATACAATAGCTATATCGACCGCCAAAAAACGAAATTGAAGCACACAATGCGAAATCGTCCGAGTGCTCGACAAAAGCAATTACAAACGACTGCGCAAAATAAATTAGATAAGCAATCCGCCAAAATTACCAAAGAAGAAAAACAGTTAGCAAAGGTGCCAGCAGCTTATCAAACGGCAAAGACAAAAGCGGCCAAAAAAGAGCTGATTGCAGCAAAGGCTAAGGTCAAAAAAGCTGAGGCCAAGGTTAAGGCAATTGCCAAACCCACATATTTGTATAATGATCGCAGCACCAATCCGGGGTATCAAGATTACTTTGATGAATCTCATAGTATCGCGGCCATTGCGATCATCTTTCCGGGTTTCTTCCTATTTATTGCAATCTTAATCACGTTTACAACAGTTTCGCGGATGGTCGAAACAAATCGTCGTGAAGTTGGTTTGATGCGAGCTTTAGGCTATACAAAACACGAAATTGCCATGAAATACATTGTTTACACGTTATTGGCCGGTATTCTCGGAGCTGGTTTAGGTGGCGCGTTAGGGATGTTGACTTTGCCACAATTCGTATTCAGTTTGTTATCAAATAACAACTTGAGCGATTTCGTTGGTGTCATTCCATGGGCGTATTTAGCACAAACAATGGTCGCTGGACTGGTGGCCACTTTGGGCAGCGCATTGATTGTTCTGACGATCAATTTACGTGAAGTTCCTACGAATTTAATGCGCGAACGGGCTCCTAAAGCCGGAAAACGGATTTTAATGGAGCGGATTAAGCCCCTTTGGAAACGACTAAGTTTTAATCAAAAAGTGAGCTACCGGAATTTGTTCCGTTATAAGGGCCGAATGCTGATGACGATTGTCGGCATTGCGGGATGTACGGGTTTGATTTTGACCGGTTTTGGCATCCAAAATTCGGTTGATGATTTAATTCCTGCTCAATACGAGAATGTGCAACATTTTCAAGCCATTGTGACGATGGACAAGGCAACTCGCCAGATTCATGCGGGTCAAATTTCGGCACAAAAATCAGCTTTGATTAAATCAGTGACGGCACGGCCAACCGACGGAACTGCCAACGACACGGTCTCAATGGTGGTGCCAAAAGCCACTACAAATTTTGAAAAATATGTGAGTTTAAAATCAGTTAATGGCAGTAAAAAAATAAAGTTAACTAATAAGGGCGTCATTTTGTCAGAAAAATTGGCAACCGACATGAATGCCAAGGCTGGCAGCACGATTATTCTCCAAATTAGTGGTAAAAAAGTGCGGGCTAAAGTTACTGGTGTGATTAAAAATTATGCTGGTCATTGGCTTTACACCACGCCAACTTATTATCATAAATTAACCAACAAAACTTATCATGCCACTTCACGGTTGGTCAAAACGACGCAAGTCAAGAAGGCGCAACGTGAAAAACTGAGTCGCAAGTTATTAAAACAAACCGGCGTTTTAAATGTTAGTTTTCCGCAGTATGCAGCAGGTGAATTAAGCACTGGTGGGCTAGGATCAGTTGTCTTGATCATGATCGTCATGTCTGGGGCACTGGCACTAGTGGTTTTGTATAACTTAACCAACATTAATATTTCGGAACGGATTCGTGAATTGGCAACCATTAAAGTGCTTGGCTTTTACGACCGCGAAGTCACAGCCTATGTTGCGCGGGAAAATGTGATCTTTACTGTCGTTGGCATTGTTGCAGGCTGGGGCATTGGCGTTTTCTTACATCAATTCATCATGGTCAAAGCACAAACGGGCAGTATCTTGTTTCCGATGGTGATCCATTATCCGGGTTACATTTGGTCTGCGCTGATTACGGGACTGTTTAGTTTAATTATTGGCGTGTTGACGCATTACAAGTTGAAAGGGATTGAGATGTTGGATGCGCTGGCGGCTAGTGAATAAGTATTAAAATGAGTTGGTAAGAAATGAAATGAGGGATGACCAGTGCAGGAAAAACAACAAAGACTTTTTGACGCCGCTCAGGAGATTTTTCAAGAATTGGGTTTCAAAAAAACTAACATTGTTAAAATTACGCAACGAGCTGGAGTCGCAGTCGGAACTTTTTACCGTTTTTACAATTCAAAAGAAGAAATTTTTCTCGAAGTTTATCAAACGGAAAACGAACGAATTAAACAGGCCGTGTTGGCGGACAACGATCTGACTGAAGATCCCCATGTATTGTTGCCTAAAATAATGAAAGAATTGATGCAAAAGGCAACAAATAGTTTGATTTTGCAGGCACGGTATGTGAATCCTAAACTTAAACAGTTGGTTGCGGACGACCCGGCCACACAAGAAGATTATTTGTATAGTACGTTGTCGCAATTGATTGAGCGGTGGCAAAAACGTGATGTGATGAAAACTGATATGACGATTGATCGCGTGCGGCAGTTATTTGAAGCCGTGATGGTGATTGATAATCATCAGGATGAATTACCAGTTGGTGATTTTGAACAATTGATGAATGATTTAATAGAAGGAATTTTACAACGAATTTTGAAGGAGCCTTAATGGGCTCTTTTTGTTTAGAAAAATTAAAAAAATCAGGAATATAATTCAAAAATTATTAGCCTAAAAGATTACCCCAATTGTCAAATCAAGTGCAACACTAACTAGATAAACAGGGAATTGGTATAGGAATCCAAACTTAGGCAGCAGTTAGTTGCTGATAATAAGCTTCAGCACTGAGATAGTGAATCGACTTACGAATCCTGTTATTTAAGGCATCTTGAATTTGTTGAATTTGATTTTCTGTATAATTCTTAAGCGACTCACCCTTGGGAATGTATTCCCGAATTTGACCATTGGCATTTTCATTAGAACCACGTTCCCAAGGCGAATAAGGATGTGCGAAATAGATTTGAGTACCCTTGACCTGATCTAGTAAAGAAAATTCACTGCCATTATCAAAGGTGATGGACTTGAACTGCGAGGTACCACGTTCATTAATTACCGCTTGTAACTCATCCAAACAAGTTTGGGCATGATAGTTAGGAATTTTAATGATCAGTTCAAACCGGGTAACGCGTTCCGTTAAAGTCATGAGAGCTGGTTCTGAAGGTACACGCTTGCCTTTGACTAGATCACCCCCCAGTGGCCAAATTTAGTTCGTTGTTGAACAATGTCTGGTCGCTTTTCAATGGAGGTTCCTAGGATTTTCTTATTGTGACGCTTATGAAAATGAGTTCCTTTAACACGTCTTCTCAATTTCTTAGGAAGATCACTATTACGTAACTTCAGAAGTCCTTGATCAATGTACCGATAAACAGTTGACACTGAGGAGCACGCGTCCTGCGGATGAGCGCTCTTAAATCGATGGACAAAGGTATCGATACTATCAACCCTTGGGTGATGCTTTAAAGCATCCGTTAGTTGCATAAAGAAGCTTCGGCAGGTTTTTAATAAACTTACTGCATGGCAGTTAGCTCGATGCTTTTCATAGATTGCCTGACCAGCATTCGCATAATAAGCTTTAAAGAATAAGTAATCCGTGTTTCGTTGTTGAACAGTTCCGCGTTTAACTTCACGGCTGATGGTACTGGGACTGCGGTGCAACCGTTTAGCAATTTGACGTAGTGAGAGCTTTTGGGTAAGCGATGCTTGAATAATGCCTCGTTCTTCAGGTTTTAGTTGTTGGTAATGTAAAGTAGTGCTATTCTTGGTTTGGGTCATGGAGACTTCCTTTCTTGGGTTTTGACGCTTCAAGTTTAGGTCTCCATGGCCTATTTGTATAGTTTACAGGTGTTGCACTTCAATTTTAAATTCGGCGTTTGAAGAAACGACGTCAATAATCAGAAATGATTTTTTAAATAGGTGTAACTAAAGGTTGAAAATATCAAAATCACTTCAATAACTAGTATTAAACGACTTGGTTCAAAAGTAGTGGTTTAATAATGCGCAGCAACACCGATATTAAAATTATTATATCAGTGTGTTGCTTGCAAAGATTAAACTTAGTCTGGAAGCAAATGGGCTCAGTAGTGTCGTTTATCTTAGCGGGTTTTGCTTAGATAAAGGCCGAGCTTGAAGACGTGGTTTGTGGCTCTAGGTCGTGCCCGCTATTCCGCCTAGTAATGATGATTTTCGTTCCGAAAATCTTTCTTGCTCCTGTCGATGT
Organism: Pediococcus sp.; assembly: GCF_003533255.1. Taxonomy (NCBI): domain Bacteria; kingdom Bacillati; phylum Bacillota; class Bacilli; order Lactobacillales; family Lactobacillaceae; genus Pediococcus; species Pediococcus sp. Next base: position 4,992 of record NZ_DOEM01000008.1, on the reverse strand, counting down.
CGATTCTTGTGGCAAGCTCGGCCGCAAGAACTCGC